>NZ_JAHBDR010000032.1:0-130396 GCF_019956575.1 Pseudomonas sp. A-R-19 | reverse complement strand
CTCCCCACACTCCCCCCTGAAACGTTACTGACTCGCCCCCCTTTATGTCCGGTTCGACTCGCGCAGTCAGACCATCGGCGAATTTTCGCAAATCAACCGGCCTGAAGCACAAATGCAGTGCCGTCACACATCCCCATTTGAGACGACGACCGGGCAAGCGCAGTGGCAAATGGCTATATACAATGAGTGCCACTATCTGTGCCGCCGGGCATTTGAAGGTTGCAGCGTGGCGGCTCTACAGCGACACCGTTGCGTACAACACAGCCGAGTTCGTCATCCTGGCCTGCATGGCCTCGACGAATTTCGCTGAAATGCCCGGCGGCTTCACCTCGCCTGTTACTGGTGGCAATAACAACACGGCCGCGTGGGTTTCCACTTGCTGCCCGGAAAAAGGAAAATCACACATGGCCGTGATAACAGGCACTACGAGCAACGATGATCTATTGGGGACAAGTGAGCCAGACAGCATTTCCGGACTGGCGGGGGATGACATTCTCGATGGCGGTGTAGGCCTGGACACGCTGGACGGCGGCAACGGGGATGACATTTACATTCTCGACAAGATCCCCGAGCTGAAGTCTGACTTCACCGATGTATCCGGGCTTTTGATTTCCGGGGTCATGGACCCCTTTCAGACTGGATTGGGCAGTCAACAGCAAATCGATGCTCTGTTCTTTTCCGAATCATCCGGACTGTATTGGGGTCAAGGCATCTACTACTCCCGTGGCACTGGATTTGTCACTGGCTGGTTTTCCTTTGCGTCTGAGGGAGGCGTTTCCTCCCTACAGAGCGTCGGCGACAGCTTCTTCTACAACTACCACATAGACCAAGACCAAATAGTGCCGGACAGCGGTGGTACCGATCTGGTCAAGTCCAGCCTGCCCAGCTACACCCTGGGCAGCACCCTGGAAAACCTGGAGCTGACAGGCAGCGAAAATATCAATGGTGACGGTAACGACCTGAACAACCGGCTGACCGGCAACAGTGGCAAGAACACCCTGATGGGCTACGGTGGCGACGATATCCTGGACGGAGGCACGGGTGCCGACACCATGCAGGGCGGCGATGGCGGCGACACCTATTACGTCGACAATCTCGGCGATGTGGTCAGCGAAACCGGCACTGGCGGCGTTGACCTGGTCGCCAACACCCTCGAAAATTACGTGCTCGGTGCCAATATCGAGAATGGCCGCATTCTCTCGACCGGGACCTCCAATCTGGGCGGCAACGCTCTCGACAACGTACTCTACGCAGGTAGCGGCAATAATAGTCTCTTCGGTAATACAGGCTTCGATACCGTTTCATATGAGTACGCGGACGCTGCCGTCACCATCAATCTGGGCACCGTATCGCAAGTCACGGGCGGCTCCGGCACGGACGCCCTGGGAAGCATCGAGGCGGTGATCGGAAGCCGGTTCAACGACACCCTGATCGGTAACGCGCAAGACAATACCCTGGATGGCAGTGTCGGCCGTGATCTTGTCAAGGGAGAAGGCGGCAACGATACCCTGATGGCTGAAGGGGGATATTCGGCGACGCTGGAGTCGATTGCATACGAAACGACATACGATGAATCTGGCAATCAGATTGGCGGCTTTGATTTCTGGTTCTACCACGGCGAAACCCTCGACGGTGGCGCCGGCAACGATTTCGTCAGTTATGCCAATGCCCAATCGAGCGTGGTCGTGAACCTGGCCACCGGCTTTGGGTATGCAACGGGTGCCATTGCCCTGCTTAACAGCAGGCCTGCTCCGGACACCGGTATCGGGAACTTCATCAATGACGTGGAGCAAGCCATCTCAGACTTTGCCGACCAGTTGTGGAGTATCGAAAACATCATCGGCAGTAGTTTCAATGATGTTCTGACCGGCGATAATGGGGCCAATATCCTCAGCGGCAAGTCGGGTGCCGACACGTTGATCGGCGGACTCGGCAACGACACCTACTATGTCGACAACATCGGCGACATCGTGACCGAAACCGATCCGACGCTCAGCAGCGGTGGTAGCGATACGGTCCATAGCGCTCTCAATGCCTACACCCTCGGCGCCAATGTCGAGAACGGTCGCCTCACCGCCACCGGGGTTGCCGCCCTCACAGGCAACAGCCTCAACAACACTCTCTTTTCCGGGGCCGGCAACAATGTCCTCAATGGCATGACCGGCGTCGACACGGTTTCCTACGCCTATGCAGGCAGTGCAGTTACCGTCAGCCTGGCCGTAACTACGGCCCAGGCCACCGGCGGATCAGGCTCAGACACCCTGATCGCCATCGAAAACCTCACGGGCTCCAACTACGACGACACGCTCACGGGCAACGCCGCCGCCAACCTGCTGTACGGTGGCGCCGGCAATGACGTTTTGAATGGCGGCGCAGGCCTCGACCGGATGACGGGCGGTGAGGGTTCTGACACCTACTACGTCAGCAGCGCCGACGATGTCGTGATTGAAACCAATGCGACGGCCAGCACCGGCGGCAACGACACGGTCTACAGCTATCTCGACGCCTACACCCTCGGCGCCAATGTCGAGAACGGTCGCCTCCTTGCCACCGGAGTGGCCGCTCTCACGGGCAATAGCCTCGACAACACACTCTTTGCCGCGGCCGGTAACAACGTCCTCAATGGCAGCACTGGTGTCGACACGGCCTCTTACGTCTATGCCGGCAGCGCAGTCACCGTCAGCCTGGCCGTGACCACGGCCCAGGCTACCGGCGGATCGGGCGCCGACACCCTGATCACCATCGAAAACCTCACCGGCTCGAACTACAACGACACGCTCACGGGCAACGCCGCCGCCAACCTGCTCGATGGTGGCGCCGGCAATGACGTTTTGAATGGCGGCGCAGGCCTCGACCGAATGACCGGCGGTGAGGGTTCTGACACCTACTACGTCAGCAGTACCGGCGACGTCGTGATTGAAACCAATGCGACGACCAGCACCGGCGGCAGCGACACGGTCTACAGCTATCTCGACGCCTACACCCTCGGTGCCAATGTCGAGAACGGGCGCCTCCTCGCCACCGGGGTTGCCGCCCTGACGGGCAATAGCCTCGACAACACCCTCTTTGCCGCGGCCGGAAACAACGTCCTCAATGGCAGCACCGGCGTCGACACGGCCTCTTACGTCTATGCTGGCAGCGCAGTCACCGTCAGCCTGGCTGTGGCCACGGCTCAGGCAACCATTGGATCAGGCTCGGACACCCTGATCGCCATCGAAAACCTGACGGGCTCCAACTACAACGACACGCTCACGGGTAACGCCGCCGCCAACCTGCTCAATGGTGGCGCCGGCAACGACGTTTTGAATGGCGGCACGGGCGTCGACAGGATGACGGGCGGTGATGGTTCTGACGCCTACTACGTCGACAACATTCTCGACGTCGTGATGGAAACCAATGCCACGGCCAGCATTGGCGGCAGCGACACGGTCTACAGCTTTATCAGCGTCTACACCCTGGGCGCCAATGTCGAGAACGGTCGCCTCCTCACGACCGGGGCCGCCGCCCTTACGGGCAACAGTCTCGACAACACGTTCTACTCCGGGGCCGGCAGTAACCTGCTCAATGGCAGCACCGGCGTCGACACCGCCTCCTACCTCTATGCCGCCAGCGCCGTCAGCGTCAGCCTGGCCGTGACCACGGCCCAGGCCACCGGTGGATCAGGCGCCGACACCCTTATCGCCATCGAAAACCTCACGGGCTCCAACTACAACGACAGGCTCACGGGCAACGCCGCCGCCAACCTGCTGAGCGGTGGAAGCGGCAACGACATCCTGATCGGCGGTACAGGCAAGGATGTCCTCACCGGCGGTGCCGGCAATGACATCTTCGATTTCAACGCCGTCGCTGAAACGGGGCTGACCAGCGCCACCTGGGACATCATCAGCGACTTCACCCGGGGAGCCGACAAGATTGACCTGTCGACGCTCGATGCCAACACGGCGACGGCCACCAATGAAGCCTTCACCTCGGTCATCGGCAGTACCGTTGCCTTCAGTGCGGCCGGCCAGTTGAAAGTTTCAGGGGGGGTGCTCTACGGCAATACCGATGCCGACAGCGCCGCCGAGTTCGCCATTCAGGTAGTCGGTATCAGCAGCGTAACGACGGGGGACTTCATACTTTAACTCGCGGGAGGGCCGAGACACCTGACTGATGGCAGTTTGCCGCCATCATTTTGCCCTGTAGACTGCCAGTCACTTCCGTTTTCTCGTTGCGTAAAAGGAATTTGCAATGCCAACCCTGGGCGAAATCCGCGTCAACACTACGACTGGCAAAAACTCCGAGCCCTCCCTCACGGCTCTGAAGGACGGTGGTTACATCGTGGCGTGGAGCGATCAGGGAACAAGCTTTACCGACTACATCTACACCCAGCGCTATAACGCCAGTGGTGTGAAGGTAGGCGCGCCAGCCCTGGTCAACAAGGTTACCAACAGCGCACAGGAAGATCCCTCCATTACCGCATTGGCCAATGGCGGTTACGTGGTCGCCTGGCAATCGGATACCTTCGACGATATGTCGGACATCGCCGCCCAGGTCTACAACGCCAATGGCGTCAAGGTTGGAGGCGAGTTCATCGTCAACACAACCAGAATGGGTGAGCAGGACAGCGCGCAGATCACTTCGCTGAAGGACGGCGGCTTTGTGGTGTCCTGGGCTTCTTTCGGCCAGGACGGCAGCGGTTGGGGCAGTTACCTGCAGCGCTATGACGCCAGCGGGGTGAAGGTCGGTGTGGAGACTCGCGTCGCTACCACCACTCTGTCCGAGCAGGATGACTCTACTGTCACGGGCCTTGCCGATGGCGGCATCATGGCGGTTTGGGAGGGTAACGGAACAGGCGATGCATCCGGCATCTTCGGTCAGCGGTTCAAGGCCGACGGCAGCAAATCGGGCGGAGAAATCCGCATCAATACCAGCGTGGCCGACGATCAGACAGACCCCGTCGTCAAGGTCCTGAGTAGCGGTAACTACGTCGTCACCTGGCAATCGGCTCCCAACGATGGCGATGGCAACGACGAAACCGATGCCCCCGGCGACATCTACGCGCAGCTTTTCAATGCCGCAGGCGTAAAAGTGGGCGTGGAAACCCGGGTCAACACCACCATCGCAGGCAATCAGGAAGAGCCTAATATCACCGCAATGACGGATGGTGGCTATCTGGTGACCTGGGCAGGCCAAGGCACCGGTGATGTAAATGGCATCTTCTGCCAACGCTTCAATGCCAGCGGCGTCAAGGTGGGCACCGAAACCCGCATTAACACCACGACCACCGACAATCAATTGTTCTCCCAGGTGACTGCATTGGCCGATGGCGGCTACGTGGTTGCCTGGGAGTCCTCGAAGGCGAGCGGGCAAGTTGACGTTTATACCCAGCGCTTTGACGCGAACGGCAACAAGGTTTCCAGCCTGACAGGCGATGCCTTGGCCAACACCCTGACGTGGACCGGCGCCGGCAGCGTGATCATCGACGGCGGCGCAGGCAACGACACACTTACAGGTGGCCGCGCCAACGACCATCTGAACGGCGGTGCCGGCAATGACTCGCTCAATGGCGCCGCCGGTGCCGACCGCCTGATCGGCGGCGATGGCTCCGACCTCTACTACGTCGACAATGCCGGCGATATCGTCAGCGAGACCAATGCCACGGCCATCACCGGCGGCACCGATAGCGTCTACAGCTTCCTCGGCGCCTACACCTTGGGTGACAACGTCGAGAACCTGCGCCTGCTGGCGACCGGCAATGCCAATGGCATCGGCAACAGCCTCCACAACATCATCGACGCCGGGACCGGCAACAACGTCCTCAATGGCGGCGCCGGTATCGATACCGCGTCCTATGCCTATGCCACGGCGGCGGTCACGGTCAACCTGGGGCTGACTACCGCGCAAGCCACTGGTGGTTCCGGTTCCGACACCCTGCTGAACTTCGAGAACCTCACGGGCAGCAACTATAACGACAAGCTGACCGGCAATGCGCTTGCCAACACCCTCACTGGCGGTGCCGGCAACGACACGCTCACCGGTGGCGCCGGCAATGACCTGCTGATCGGCGGCACGGGCCTGGACAAGCTTTATGGTGGCGCAGGGGCCGACAAATTCGACTTCAATGCCCTGAGTGAAATGGGCCTGGGCGCCGCCCTGCGCGATGTCATTGGCGATTTCAAGAGCAGCGAAGGCGACAAGATCGACCTGTCGACCCTGGACGCCAACTTGCTGACGGCGGCCAACGATGCGTTCAGCTTCATTGGCTCCAGTGCATTCAGCAGCAATGCCACAGGGCAGCTACGGTTCGCCGGCGGCATCCTCTACGGCAGCACCGACGCCGACACCGCCGCGGAGTTCGAAATTCAGTTGCTCGGTGTGAGCAACTTGCAAACTGCGGACCTTATTGCCTGATCGGCCAGACGCTGCATATCCGAAGTTTCATGGTTGTCCCGAAAACAAACTGACAAGTAAGTTAAAAATAAACGACAGGGGTGTTGATATGGCTAGCTTGATAAACGGTCTAGGTGGTGCAGCGGGTTTCGGGGAGAACCAACTGACTCGAAACGATGACAGCTACACCTCTTACATTGATATCAGCACTGTTTTCGGGGCGGCCGGACTCAATTTCTTCGGCACCAACTACACCGACATTTCCGTCAACAACAACGGAAACATCACATTTGGTAGCGGTCTTTCCACCTATACCCCCTACGGCATGCAAGATTCCAGCAGGCCGATGATTGCTCCCTTTTTTGCCGACGTCGATACCCGTGGTGGAACGGTCAGTGCCACGCCGGGTGGCACATCGACGGGCAGCAACCTGGTCTATTACGACTTCAATTCCGCAGGCAATGGCACGCTGACCGTTACCTGGGATGACGTCGGTTACTACAACAGCAAGGTAGATAAGCTCAATGCCTTCCAACTCCAGTTGGTTGGAAAGGGCAACGGCAACTTCGATGTCATCTTCAGATATGAAACCGTCAACTGGACGACCGGTAGCGCCAGTGGCGGCACCGATGGCCTGGGAGGAACCGTTGCCCGTGCCGGTTACTCGACTGGCGACGGCTCCTCCTGGTATGAACTGCCGCAATCGGGCAATGAATCCGCCATTCTCGGGCTGGAAACCACCCCCGGTAACACAGGGGTCGCCGGTTATTACAAATTCAGCATCGTCAGCGGTACATCCGGCAATGACAACATGCAAGGAACTGCCGGGAATGACTCGCTCTATGGTTCATCCGGCAATGACATCATCAATGGTTATGCCGGCAATGACGTACTTTACGGCGCAGCGGGCAGCGACAGGCTCCTGGGTGGCCTGGGAGACGACACCTATATCGTGGATGCACTGGATACGCTTGTTGAACTAGCCAACCAGGGTACCGACGTCGTTCAGGCACAAATCAGCTATACGCTCGGTGATAACCTGGAGAACCTGATTCTGACCGGCAATAGCAGTATCAACGGCACAGGTAACGCACTGAACAACACCTTTGTCGGCAACTCGTACAACAATATTTTCAATGGCGCGGGGGGCACCGACTTTGTTTCGTATGCCTATTCCAACTATGGTGTCACCGTCGATCTGTCCAACACCGGCTCGCAATATACGTCCCAAGGCTACGATACTTTCGTGTCTATCGAGGGCGTCATCGGTACTGATGATTCCGACACACTAACCGGTAATGCCTTGGCCAATATCCTTTACGGCGGCGCGGACAACGACACCCTCAATGGCGGTGGCGGCAACGACACCCTCGATGGCGGCAGTGGCGCCGACCGGATGACTGGCGGCGATGGCTCTGACATCTACTACGTCGACAATGTCGACGATATCGTCAGCGAGACCAATGCCACGGCCAGCACTGGCGGCACCGATAGCGTCTATAGCTACCTCGGCGCCTACACCCTGGGAAACAACGTCGAGAACCTGCGCCTGCTGTCGAGCGGCGCTGCCAACGGCACCGGCAACAGCCTCAACAACATCATCGACGCCGGGGCTGGCAACAACGTCCTCAATGGTGACGTCGGTATCGATACCGCGTCCTATGCCTATGCCACCGCGGCGGTCACGGTCAACCTGGGGCTGACCACCGCGCAAGCCACCGGTGGTTCCGGTTCCGACACCCTGTTGAATTTCGAGAACCTCACGGGCAGCAACTATAACGACAAGCTGACCGGCAACGCGGCCGCCAACACCCTCAGCGGCGGCCTGGGCAGCGACCAACTCAACGGCGCCGCCGGTGCCGACCGCCTGATCGGCGGCGATGGTTCCGACCTCTACTACGTCGACAATGCTGGCGATGTCGTCAGCGAAACCAATGCTGTCGCCAGCACCGGTGGCATCGACACCGTCTACAGCTTCCTCGGCGCCTACACCCTGACTGACAATGTCGAGAACCTGCGCCTGCTGTCGACCGGCGCTGCCAACGGCACCGGTAACGGCCTCAACAACGTCATCGACGCCGGGGCCGGCACCAACGTCCTCAATGGCGGCGCCGGTATCGATACCGCGTCCTATGCCTATGCCACGGCAGCGGTCACGGCCAACCTGGGGCTGACTACCGCGCAAGCCACCGGTGGTTCCGGTTCCGACACCCTGCTGAACTTCGAGAACCTCACGGGCAGCAACTATAACGACAAGCTGACCGGCAACGCGGCCGCCAACACCCTCAGCGGCGGCCTGGGCAGCGACCAACTCAACGGCGCCGCCGGTGCCGACCGCCTGATCGGCGGCGATGGCTCCGACCTCTACTACGTCGACAATGCCGGCGATGTCGTCAGTGAAACCAATGCTGTCGCCAGCACGGGTGGCATCGATACCGTCTACAGCTTCCTCGGCGCCTACACCCTGACTGACAATGTCGAGAACCTGCGCCTGCTGTCGACCGGCGCTGCCAACGGCACCGGTAACGGCCTCAACAACGTCATCGACGCCGGGGCCGGCACCAACGTCCTCAATGGCGGCGCCGGTATCGATACCGCGTCCTATGCCTATGCCACGGCAGCGGTCACGGCCAACCTGGGGCTGACCACTGCGCAAGCCACCGGTGGTTCCGGTTCCGACACCCTGTTGAACTTCGAGAACCTCACGGGCAGCGCCTATCACGACACGCTGACCGGCAATGCGCTTGCCAACACCCTCAACGGCGGTGCCGGCAACGACACGCTCACCGGTGGCGCCGGCAATGACCTACTGATCGGTGGCACGGGCCTGGACAAGCTTTATGGTGGCGCCGGGGCCGACAAATTCGACTTCAATGCCTTGAATGAAATGGGCCTGGGCGCCGCCCTGCGCGATGTCATTGGCGATTTCAAGAGCAGCGAAGGCGACAAGATCGACCTGTCGACCCTGGACGCCAACTTGCTGACGGCGGCCAACGATGCGTTCAGCTTCATTGGCTCCAGTGCATTCAGCAGCAATGCCACAGGGCAGGTACGGTTCGCCGATGGCATTCTCTACGGCAGCACCGACGCCGACACCGCCGCCGAGTTCGAAATCCAGTTGCTGGGTGTGAGCAACTTGCAAACTGCCGACCTGATTGCCTGATAGGGGTGATCGTATCGGCATGACAAAAGGCTGCCTTGGGTAGCCTTTTGTTTTTCTGCGATAACAGGCGAAAAATAAAACTGCGGTCATTGAGCACCGCCACCGACTCATCAACATTCAATAGCTTCAGATAGGTTTCCTGCGCCACGTCGGCGGCGCGCTGCCGGTCACTCATGCGCCGGGTGAGGACGCTCAACAAGTCATCGTAATGCTCTTGAAAGCTCAGCAGCAGGGTATCTTTCATTGCGCTACAAACCTTCAACGCCAGACTTACGCAGGCGATAAAAACCAAAAACCCTGAATCGCATGATTCAGGGTTTATTTCCGATCCATGGTCTAGAGCTTCTGGTTAACTCGCGTCATTCCAGTGGAAAACCAGGTTGCGCGCTGCACCACTGCCAACATCGGCAACGTCATGCCGTGTTTCGCCATTGCGCGTCGCAATGACCGTGTATTTACCAGCAGGCAGTTTCACGTAAACCAGCGGACCGGCGTCACTGAGCGTCAGCACGGTTTGCCCGGGGGCTTTCTGAATTACGACGTTCACATCAGGAATGTATTCATTTTCCGTCCCGACAGAGAACGTCATGTGCAGGTTATAGCCGGTGGTCTGTTGGATGGCCTTGGACTCATCCTCGCCGATACCACCGGACAGGTAGGCGATGCCGTTTTGCTCCTGGCGTTGCACCTGCACGCCAGCGTTGTCGATTGGATCAAGGCTGGCGGCGGGCGACATCGATGGAAACATCAACACGCCGACGGCGGTGAGTGGCAACAGGAGTGAATGGAGGTACTTCATGATGACGACTCCCGGGTTCTGCAGAACCCAATCGTTACATCCTTTGGATTCCCAGTCGCAGGGAGGTGTTTTAGATTGATTTGGCCTGAGTACGAAACGTACTACGCCATTTGTTCCTCAGCCCTCGCCTGCCCTGCGACATATCCTGCCAGCTAACCCGGTATTTCCTGCCCGTTTTTCAGTAACTCCCGGCATCTTCAAAGGCTGCTCGCTTGTCATGCTCTTTCGCTGTCCAAACTGCAGCGGAAGACCTCATGACGGCCCCCACACCCAACGCCCCTCACGACCCCTATCTGACTTCACTGCTTGGCAACCTTGGCAAACTGATCCATCAGGCACGTCAGAAAGTGCTGCGGGCGGTCGATACCGTCCAGGTGCAAACCTGTTGGCAGATTGGGCGACACATCGTTGAGTTCGAACAGAACGGCGCGCGACGGGCGAGGTATGGCAAAGAGTTACCGTTGACTTTGGCCAACGTGCTGACGGCGGAATTCGGAAAGGGATTTGACGCTTCCAACCTTCTGTACATGCGTCTGTTCTATCAAGCCTTTCCAATTCGTGACGCACTGCGTCACGAATTGAGCTGGACCCACTACCGCCGCCTGCTTCGGGTAGACAACGACAGCGCTCGTCTCTGGTACATGAACGAATCAGCCACCCAAAACTGGTCGAGCCGCGCCCTGGAACGCCAGATCAATACGTTGTACTACGAAAGCCTGCTGGCAAGCCGCGATCGCGGCAGCCTCAAGCAGGAGGCCGCCACCAACATTCAGAACATGAAGGCCAGCCCCCGGGATTTCATCCGAGATCCGGTAGTGCTGGAGTTTCTTGGTTTACCCAATGCCGGCAAGCTTCAGGAAAGCGAGATCGAACAAGCGTTGATCGAACAACTGCAAGGCTTCCTGCTGGAACTGGGCAAGGGCTTCGCGTTCATTGCCCGCCAGCAACGCATCAGTACCGACAGCAAAGACTTCTACATCGACCTGGTGTTCTACAACTACTTGCTCAAGTGTTTCGTCATCTTCGATATCAAGCGCGGCGAACTGACCCATCAGGATGTGGGACAGATGGACATGTACGTGCGCATGTACGACGACCTGAAACGCGGCGTGGAAGACGGCCCCACTGTCGGCATCATTCTCTGTGCGCAAAAGGATGAATCCGAGGTGCGTTACTCAGTGCAGGAAGGCAACGAGCAACTGCTCGCCAGCAAGTACAGGCTTGTCCTGCCGAGCGAAGAGGAACTCCGTAACGCACTGGATCGGGAGCAGGCGGCACTTGAAGAACGACTGCTCGATCAACCAATGCGTTGAGGTCAATGGATTGTTCATCAACGGCATCAAGACTATTGTTGGCAGCTACCCGCAAAGGTCCGACGCCGATGAATTTGCAGGAAACGCCTTCACTCGCCCCAGCTCAAATCGAGTTGCCGTTGCAACGCGTTGCGTCCGGTGAACCGTTCAAGGAAACCGCTGCAGACGGTTTTATCCTCGGTGGTTTCACCTGGCGACACCCCTCCCCGGACGCCGCTCGTCCGGTCGTTATCATCAATGCCGCCACTTCGGTCCGTTGTCGCCATTACTCGCGCTTCGCCGACTATCTGCTCGACCATGGCTTCGATGTCATCACCTATGACTACCGCGGCATCGGCGAGTCGCGGCCGGCATCGCTCAAAGGCCTCAAGGCTTCATGGACCGATTGGGGAGCACTGGATTTCGAGGCGATGCTCAAGCGCGCGCAGCGTGAGTTCCCCGGGCAGCCTATCGATGTGGTCGGCCACAGCTTTGGCGGCTGCGCAGCGGGCCTGGGGGCGTCCGGGCACCTGATCCGGCGCCTGGTGACAGTCGGTGCGCAATTCGCCTACTGGCGCGACTATGCACCTGCCCATCGCTGGCGCATGTTCGCCAAGTGGCATGTGCTGATGCCACTGGTGACGATGATCTACGGCTACTTTCCTGGCAAACGCCTTGGCTGGCTGGAAGACACACCCGCCGGCGTGGTCCGTGACTGGAGCCTCTCCACTGCCCGCTTCGAAAAACGCTCCAGCGGCCGCGCGATCAGCACAATCTCCGGGCAGTTGCCCTTTGCCGGCGTCACCGCGCAAACCCTGGCCATCAGCATCAGCGACGATCCCTACGGCACGATCCCGGCCATCGAACGCCTGCTCGGCTACTTCACCGGCAGCACAAACTCTCATCTGCGCATCCACCCCGAAGACATCGGCGAAGAAGAAGTCGGACATTTCGCCTTTTTTCGCAGCCCATACCAAGCCACACTATGGCCCATTGCATTGGCCTGGCTGCAAAACGGCGAACTGGCCCCCGATACCCCCGGGCGGCGAGTGCCACGCAACTAGGCCTTTTGCCCTTTCAACGAACACGGAACGACGCCCATGGCCTCCGCCAACAAGCAGCAAAAACGCGCCTCCCGCGCCAAGGCCAAGGCCAAGCAGAACCGCACCCAGCGGGCTGCCGCGCCGGTCGAGCTGGATCCGAACGATGATCGCATCGACTTCGAGTCGGTGGACCTGACCGAACTGTTCAAGAAAATGATCGACGCCGAAAAAATCAGTCAGCAAGCCCTGTGCACGGCCTTCCTCGAAGACCCTTTGCTGGAACTGGTGTACGAGCAGGAAGGCGAAGAAGGCGCGATGGACTTCATCCTTGCCGCGCTGATCGAGTATCGCCAATGGGCGACCGAAACCGACGAGGCCGGCGCCCTGGCGTGGATCGAATCACCGACCTTCCAGGCTGACTACGTGGCGGCGTCCGACGCCATTGCCGCGCAAACCCAACAGAAACCGAACTGAGTTCCCATGGCCTCCCTGAACAAGCAACAGAAACGCGCCAAGCGCGCAAAAGCCAAAGCCAAGCAGATCAACATCCACGGTCGCAAACCCGCCGCGCTGGACGATGATGACCTGGGCCACCTCGCCGAACCGATCCCGGAATACACCCTGGCGATGTTCAGCAAAATGCGTGATGCGGAAGCCGTCAGCCGCAGCGAAATGCTCTCGGTGTTGCTGACGAACCTCGCCTTTATCATCATCGACCATCCAGAACTGCTGGACATGGAAAACGCCGACGACGAAGGCATGGCCGCCACCCACCTGGCCGCCGACATGCTGATCGACTACCGCATGTGGGCCGACGGCATGGACCGCGACGCCGCCCAGGCATGGCTGAGCGAGCCGCAGTTCATCACCGATTTCGGCGCTGCGCTGGACGTCTACCGCGAATCGCTGGAAGTGCCGGAAGAAAAAGCCGAGTAACGGTTACGACTCAAACAAAAACGGCCGCTTGTCATCACTGACAGCGGCCTTTTTTTGGTCTTTCACTGGTTTGGCGGCCACGCGGTCCCTTGTAGGAGCTGGCTTGCCAGCGATGATCGTCAACGATAACGCGTGTAAACCGAATAAACCCGGCGCCCTCTATCGCCAGCAAGCCGGCTCCTACAGATTGGCGTTCACATCATTTCGACTTGGACGCGGTCTCCTGTAGGAGCTGGCTTGCCAGCGATGATCGTTAACGATGACGCGTACAAACTGGATAAACGCAGCGCACTAGAGCCCATCGCCAGCAAGCCGGCTCCTACAGATTGGTGTTCACATCATTTCGACTTGGACGCGGTCTCCTGTAGGAGCTGGCTTGCCAGCGATGGTCGTTAACGATAACGCGTACGAACCGAATAAACCCGGCGCCCTTGAGTCTATCGCCAGCAAGCCGGCTCCTACAGTTTGGCGTTCACATCATTTCGACCAGGACGCGGTCCCTTGTAGGAGCTGGCTTGCCAGCGATGGTCGTTAACGATGACGCGTACAAACTGGATAAACGCAGCGCACTAGAGCCCATCGCCAGCAAGCCGGCTCCTACAGATTGGCGTTCACATCATTTCGACTTGGACGCGGTCTCCTGTAGGAGCTGGCTTGCCAGCGATGGTCGTTAACGATAACGCGTGTGGACTGGATAAACGCGGCGCACTGGAGTCCATCGCCGGCAAGCCGGCTCCTACAGGTATTGCGTTATCGGGGTTTCCCGGAATTGCGTGAAGAACCTTTTTGATAGAAACAAAAACGGCCGCTTGTCATCACTGACAGCGGCCGTTTTGCGTTACGCGATATGGATCAGTTCAGCACTGCCGCGCCACGTTTTTCCAGCTTGCGACGGCGAGCCACCAGCAAGCCGGTCGCTACTACCAGGGCACTGAGCAAGCCGGTCGCGAGAATTTCCACGCGATGGGCATCCTGGAACAGCATGATGGTCAGGGCCGCAACGATGAAGACGATCACCGCGTAGGTCAGGCCCGGGAACAGCCACATGCTGAAGGCGATTTTTTCTCCGCGTGCAATACGCTGCTTACGCATGCGCAGTTGCGAGATCGCAATCACCAGGTACACCAGCAATGCGATGGCGCCGGAGCTGGCTAGCAGGAATTCGAACACGGCAGCCGGAGCCACGTAGTTGGCGAATGTTGCCAGGAACGCAGCGCCAGTGGACAACATCACCGCCCAGTACGGCGTACCGCTTTTGTTCGTGCGGGTGGACATGGCCGGCGCATCGCCGCGCTTGCCCAGGGAGAACAACATCCGCGACGACGTGTAGAGCGCCGAGTTCAGGCAGCTGGTCACAGCAACCAGTACCACAATGTCGACGATCATCTTGGCGTTCGGGATGCCCATGCGCTCAAGCACTGTCTGGTAGGAACCCAGGCTTGCCAGTACCGGGTCGTTCCAAGGTACCAGGGCCACGACGATGAAGATCGATACGAGGTAGAACAAGCCGATCCGCCAGATCACCGAATTGGTGGCCTTGGAGATTTGCTTGCCCGGGTCTTTCGATTCCGCGGCCGCGATGGTCACGATCTCGGTGCCCATGAAAGAGAACATGGTGGTCAGAATGGCACCCAGCACCGCGCCCATGCCGTTTGGCAGAAAGCCTTGGGTGTCGAACAGGTGTGAAACGCCGCTGACCTGGCTGCCAGGCAGGAAGCCGAAGATCGCCATGACGCCGAGCACAATGAAACCGATGATCGCGAGAACCTTGATCAGGGCGAACCAGAACTCGAACTCACCGTAGTTCTTCACGCTGAACAGGTTGGTCACGGTCAGCAGCATCGTGATGACCAGGGCGAAGGCCCAGATGTCCACACCCGGGAACCAGGCATGCAGGATGGTCGCGGCGGCGTTGGCTTCCAACGGGATGACGAGCACCCAGAACCACCAGTACAGCCAGCCGATGGTGAAACCGGCCCAGTGACCGATCGCGCGGTCGGCGTAAGTCGAAAACGAACCGGTGTCCGGCGAGGCAACGGCCATTTCGCCGAGCATGCGCATGACCAATACCACCAACATGCCGGCGGCGGCGTAAGCCAACAGTACAGCCGGACCTGCGGCGGCGATGGCGTGACCCGAGCCAACGAACAAGCCGGCGCCGATAACCCCGGCAATCGACAGCATGGTCACGTGGCGCGGTTTGAGCCCCTGTTCGAGGCCATTAGAGCTTTGGGTACTGCTCATTGAAACTACCTTTGTAAGGAGAAGCGAATGCATGCATCCCGTTCGGCGATCCTTCTCGTAAAAAGAAGCCAACGGGGCGTTCTGGATTCTGCACGCAATAATTGCGCCAAAATGTTTCAAATCCCTCTAGTCCGGCGATCTCGCTTTGACCGGATGGTCATCGCAACCCATTGAATTTAATGGCACTTTGCCAGAGCGTTACCCTGCGACCCACATTGCGGGGCAAATCCGCGCACTGGAAACACACTTGAAAATGGCTCTGCGCACATTAAAAGTGCACAACCAGTGCATTTGGCCGGATAGCGCTTCCAACACCCTGTCAAAGCTGGCAACATCGCGCCTTTTTTTGCGACAGCCACCGCGCTTTTTATCGACAGGCAAGGTTCAAACGGCTGTTCGGTTGTTGATGGGGCGACAGTCTGCTGCGCCGATGCGACAACCTGCCACACGCCAGCCGTTTACCGCCCGTAGCGCTGTTGGCTGCCATTGAAACGCTATGCTAGGTTGGCCGCCTCGCCAGGAAGGCCACCAACAGCAGGAGCGCAACATATATGAGGAACGCACATGGCTGAGGCCACGCCCGCGCTTGAAATCCGCAACTTGCACAAACGCTACGGTTCGCTGGAGGTGCTCAAAGGTATCTCGCTGACCGCCCGCGACGGCGACGTGATCTCGATCCTGGGTTCTTCCGGTTCCGGCAAGTCCACGTTCCTGCGTTGCATCAACCTGCTGGAAAACCCGCACCAGGGCCAGATCCTGGTCGCCGGCGAAGAACTCAAGCTCAAGGCCGCGAAGAACGGTGAACTGGTTGCCGCCGACGGCAAGCAGATCAATCGCCTGCGCAGCGAAATCGGTTTTGTGTTTCAAAACTTTAATCTTTGGCCGCACATGAGCGTGCTCGACAACATCATCGAAGCCCCGCGCCGCGTACTCGGCCAGAGCAAGGCCGAAGCCATCGAAGTCGCCGAAGCCCTGCTGGCCAAGGTCGGCATCGCCGACAAACGCCACGCCTACCCGGCGCAGTTGTCCGGCGGTCAGCAACAACGGGCAGCCATCGCCCGCACCCTGGCCATGCAGCCCAAGGTCATCCTGTTCGACGAGCCCACCTCGGCGCTTGACCCGGAAATGGTCCAGGAAGTACTTAATGTCATCCGCGCACTGGCCGAAGAAGGCCGCACCATGCTGCTCGTGACCCATGAAATGGGCTTCGCCCGTCAGGTCTCCAGCGAAGTGGTGTTCCTTCACCAGGGCTTGGTAGAAGAGCAAGGATCGCCACAGCAGGTATTTGAAAACCCGCTTTCGGCGCGCTGCAAACAATTCATGTCCAGCAACCGCTAACGGAGCTACCCACATGCAGAACTACAAAAAGGTCTTCCTGGCTGCCGCCGTCACCCTGGCGTTCAGCGCCGGTGCCATGGCCGAAACCCTGAAGATGGGCATCGAAGCGGCTTACCCGCCGTTCAACAATAAAGATGCCAGTGGCAATGTCGTCGGCTTCGACAAAGAGATCGGCGACGCCCTGTGCGCCAAGATGAAAGTCGAGTGCACCGTCGTGACCTCCGACTGGGACGGCATCATCCCGGCCCTGAACGCCAAGAAGTTCGACTTCCTGATCTCCTCGATGTCGATCACCGACGAGCGCAAGCAAGCGGTGGACTTCACCGACCCGTACTACTCCAACAAGCTGCAATTCATCGCCAAGAAAGACGTCGACTTCAAAACCGACAAGGCTTCCCTGCAAGGCAAAGTGATCGGCGCACAACGTGCGACCCTCGCTGGCACCTGGCTGGAAGACAATATGGAAGGCGTTGAAGTCAAACTCTACGACACCCAGGAAAACGCCTACCTCGACCTGACTTCCGGCCGTCTGGACGGCATCCTGGCCGACAAGTACGTCAACTACGAGTGGCTGAAAAGCGACGCCGGCCGTCCTTACGAATTCAAGGGCGACCCTGTGGAAGAAAGCGACAAGATCGGTATCGCCGTACGTAAAAACGATCCGATCCGCGCGAAGCTGAACAGCGCGCTGAAAGAAATCGTCGCTGATGGCACCTACAAGAAGATCAACGACAAGTACTTCCCGTTCAGCATCTACTGATTCTGACCTGCCGGACCGACGCCCTCCTCTGACGGCGCCGGTCCCCGGCCTTGCCTGCCGCGATTTGAAAAGAAATCCATGATTATCGACCTCTACGGATTCGGCCCGGCGCTCGCCGCTGGCGCGCTGATGACTGTGAAACTGGCACTCTCGGCCTTGTGCCTGGGGCTGGTGCTCGGTCTGCTCGGCGCCTTGGCCAAGACTTCCCCATACAAGCCGCTGCAATGGCTTGGCGGCACCTATTCGACCCTGGTTCGCGGCATCCCGGAATTGCTCTGGGTGCTGTTGATCTACTTCGGCACGGTCAACCTGATGCGTGCCCTGGGCGAGTTTTTCGGCAACCCCGACCTCGAACTCAGCGCTTTCGCCGCCGGCGTGATTGCGCTGGGCCTGTGCTTCGGTGCCTACGCCACGGAAGTGTTTCGCGGTGCGATCCTCGCCATTCCAAAAGGCCATCGTGAAGCCGGCGTGGCCCTGGGCATGTCGAAATGGCGCATCTTCACCAAATTGATCATGCCGCAGATGTGGCGCATCGCCCTGCCGGGTCTGGGCAACCTGTTCATGATCCTGATGAAAGACACCGCGCTGGTGTCGGTGATCGGCCTGGAAGAAATCATGCGACACGCGCAAATCGGCGTGACCGTCTCCAAACAGCCGTTCACCTTCTATATGGTCGCCGCATTCATGTACCTGGGCCTGACGGTGCTGGCGATGACCGGCATGTACTTCCTGGAAAAACGCGCCGCCCGCGGCTTCGCGAGGAGCACCCAATGAACTGGGAAGTCATCATCAAGTGGCTGCCGAAACTGGCCCAGGGCGCGACCCTGACCCTGGAGCTGGTGGCCATCGCCGTGATCGCCGGTTTGCTGCTGGCCATTCCGCTGGGCATCGCCCGTTCATCGCGCCTGTGGTGGGTGCGGGCATTTCCCTACGGCTACATCTTCTTTTTCCGTGGCACGCCGTTGCTGGTTCAACTGTTCCTGGTCTACTACGGCCTGGCACAGTTCGACGCGATCCGTAACAGCTCGATGTGGCCATACCTGCGCGATCCGTTCTGGTGCGCCACGGCGACCATGACCCTGCACACGGCGGCCTACATCGCGGAGATCCTGCGGGGCGCCATCCAGGCGATTCCACCGGGCGAGATTGAGGCGGCGCGAGCACTGGGCATGTCCAAACCCAAGGCGCTGTTCTACATCATGCTGCCGCGCGCCGCGCGCATCGGCTTGCCGGCCTACAGCAACGAAGTGATCCTGATGCTCAAGGCCAGTGCCCTGGCCAGCACCGTGACCTTGCTGGAACTGACCGGCATGGCCCGCACCATCATTGCCCGGACCTACCTGCCGGTGGAGATCTTCTTCGCCGCGGGCATGTTCTACCTGGTGATGGCCTACGTGCTGGTACGCGGCTTCAAGCTGCTGGAGCGCTGGTTGCGCGTCGATGCCTGCCAGGGGCGTTGAGGATTGCGTGTTGACGGGCGAGGCCCTACTCGCCCGTTTCACCGCGCTAGATGCTTTTCTGACAGAGCATCAGGCGCTGTGGAAACCTCGGCCGTTCACTCATCTGCGGCTTCCCTGGGAAGCTTCCTACCCGGAGCTGGCCGCATGGTTACGTGAGCGGACACTGGAAGACGCAGAAAACGCTCACAACCAGCCTGCCCTTCTCAATGCACCAGAACCCTTTGCTTCCTTGGCAATGATGTCCATTGCCTTGAGTGCCGTGGATGAATTGCCCGCCCGCATGCTCGAAGCGCCCGGCCATCGATTGAACGTCGATGTACCGGGGCGTAAATGGCAGCAGATCGAAGCCTTCTCCAGCCGATTGCAGTTTACCGAGGCACCGCGGCATTGGCTGGACTGGTGCTCGGGCAAGGGACATCTGGGGCGCCGCCTGCTGCAACCGGGGCAGCAACTGACGTGCCTGGAGTACGACCCGGCTCTGGTTACCAGCGGCCAGGCACTCAGCCAGCGTCATCACCTGCATGCGCTGCATATCGAACAGGATGTGCTCGCGGCGGACGCAGCCACTTTACTAAGTGCGCATCACACACCCGTCGCGCTTCACGCCTGCGGTGATTTGCATGTGCGGCTGATTCAACTCGCCAGCGCCACAGGCTGCAAACAACTCGCCATTGCGCCGTGTTGCTACAACCGGATCAGTCTTGCCCAATACTTGCCGATTTCCTCGGCCGCCCAAGGCTCCGGCTTACAGCTTTCCCTCGACGATCTTGCGCTGCCAATGAGCGAAACGGTCACAGCCGGCGCCCGTGTGCGGCGGCAACGTGACACCTCCATGGCCCGGCGCCTGGGCTTCGACTTGCTGCAACGGCAACTGCGCGGCATGGACGAGTACCTGCCAACCCCATCCCTGCCCAGCGCCTGGCTGGACAAATCCTTCGCCGACTACTGCCATCACCTGGCCGCACTCAAAGAGTTATCCACAATCGGCCCGCAAGATTGGCCAGCCCTGGAAGCCGCCGGCTGGCAGCGACTGGCCGAGGTGCGCAACCTTGAGCTGCTACGCGGACTTTTCCGACGTCCGCTGGAGCTTTGGCTGGTCCTTGACCGGGCACTTTTCCTCGCCGAGCAGGGCTACAGCGTCCGAGTCGGTACTTTCTGCGAAACGCCGCTCACGCCGCGTAATTTCCTGCTCCTGGCCGAACGCGCTTAAACACACCCAGCCTGTGGATAACTCTGTTGATGAAATTATCGTGGATCCAATATCCACGCCTGTTTCATGGGCGAAAGCAAACTGTTCAATTTTTGTACAGAGCATAAAAAATCGAAAAAACAGGCATTTGCGAACAAATGAGAACGGATCCACAATTTCGGCCTAAACCCAGTGCGCGGCCAATGGCATTGTGCATAAGCATTTAATGAAAACGACATAAACGCCTAATCCGGGACCGCTGACGGGGGAAATTGCACCGCTGCACTTCTCTTGATATACACAAACATCAGGGCGCCAGCAGTGCGGCCACGAACAAGAACATTCTTCCGACAGGATGCGCCAGTGACGTTCATTTCTTACGCACAGAATTTTGAAGACATACGCCTGTGGCGCGCCCTCAAAACCGTCGAGAACGGCTTCTACATCGACGTCGGGGCCAACGATCCCACGCATGACTCGGTCACCAAGGCGTTCTACGACAACGGCTGGACCGGCATCAACGTCGAACCGATGCCCAACTACTTCGAAGCCCTGTGCCAGAAACGCCCCAAAGACACCAACCTGCAATGTGCGGCCGGGGAAAGTGCGGACGAACTGACCTTCTACGGCATCGCCGACACCGGCCTCTCGACCCTCGACCCGGCCATGGCGAAAATGCACGAAGACGCCGGCATGGACGTGCGCAGCCAGACGATCAAGTCCCGCACCCTGAGCTCCATCTGCGAAGAACACGCCCGGGACCGCGCCATCCACTTCCTGAAAATCGACGTGGAAGGCCACGAAGAAACCGTCCTGCGCGGCATGGACTTCAACCAATGGCGGCCATGGGTAATCCTCATCGAAACCCCCTGGGCCCGCGACCAGGCCTGGGAAACCCTCGTCACCGACGCCGGCTACCACTCGATCCTGTTCGACGGCATCAACACCTATTACCTCGCCGAAGAACACCTGAACCTCAAACCCGCCTTCGACATCCCGCCATGCAACCTGGACGAGTTCCAGTTCTGCAAAGGCCACAACTTCAGCCACCCCGTCAGCGACGCCGAACACCAGCTCGCCGCTGCCCTGCAACGCGCCGAACAGGCCGAAGCACAGCTGCGCGCAATGCAAAACAGCCGTACCTGGCAAGCCATTCAGAAACTCAAGAAAACCCTACTGCGCGCCTGACCTGAAGCTCACGCAAAAATAGTCAGAATTCAGGGGTTTACAGAACCTATCCAATCGCTATAATCGTCGCCCTGACACGCCGGTATAGCTCAGATGGTAGAGCAACTGACTTGTAATCAGTAGGTCCCGGGTTCGATTCCTGGTGCCGGCACCACATTAGGCTCCATTGCATTCCATCGAATGCTCTGGAAGCCCCGAAAACCCGCCCTTTGGCGGGTTTTTTCGTTCCAGGACCCTCTGTCGGGATCCAATAAAATCCCCCTTCCCCGAGGGTATGTTAGGGGTACTGCGATTTTCCGGTCAGGAGCGCGTACCCCTATGCCACGTCTAGCGATCCCTCTCAGCGACCTGCAATGCCGCACGGCCAAAACCCGCGAACGCGCCTACAAACTGTTCGACGGCGGCGGCATGTACCTTTTCGTCAAACCCAATGGCGTGAAGACCTGGCGCTTGAAGTACACCAAGCCCAGCGGCAAGGAAGGTACGCTCATCATCGGCAATTACCCCATCGTTACCCTTTCCGTCGCACGACGTAAGCGAGACGAAGCCAAGGCGTTGCTGCTCGACAATCTCGACCCAATGGAAGAAAAGAAGAAGGCCAAGATCGTAGCCCAGAGGGCGGCACTGCTTTTCGAAACCGTTGCTCTGGAGTGGCACGCCGACATGTCCCGTCGCTGGACCGAAGGACACGCAAAAACCGTGATGAGCCGACTGCGTACCCACGTCTTCCCACTGATCGGCCAACGCCCCATCGCTGAACTCGATACCCACGACCTGCTAGAGATCACTCAGCGCATCAAGGAACGCGGCACCATGGATGTGGCGTTAAGGGTACAGAATTACTTATCCACCATCATGCGCGGGGCCAAAAGAGCCCGGCAGATCACCATGAATCCTGCACTGGATCTGGCAGGCTCGCTTCACGCGCCGCGCACAGTCCATCGCCCGGCCCTCTCTCTCAACCGCCTACCCGAACTGCTACACCGTATCGACAACTACAACGGCCGCGAGCTGACGCGTCTTGCCGTGCTCCTGACTCTGCATGTGTTCGTCCGCTCCAGCGAGCTGCGCTTTGCTCGATGGAGCGAGTTCGACTTCCAACGCGCCATGTGGGAAATCCCCGATACGCGCGCACCGATCGAAGGGGTACGCAACTCTACGCGCGGGACCAAGATGAACGGCGACATTCAAATGGTTCCGCTATCGCCGCAGGTCATCGAAATACTGGAGCGCCTGCGCAGCCTGAGTCGCTTTTCAGAGTTGGTGCTACCGGGCGACCACAAGTACTGGAAGCCCATGTCCGAGAACACGGTGAACACCATGCTCCGCAACGTCGGCTATGACACCAGTAAGGACGTGTGCGGCCACGGCTTCAGGACCATGGCCTGTAGCGCCCTGCTTGAGTCCGGGTTATGGACGGACGCAGCCATCGAAAGACAAATGAGTCACAAGGAACGCAACCGCGTGCGCGCCGCTTATATCCACAAGGCCGAATTCCTCGAACAGCGCAGGCTGATCATGGCGTGGTGGAGCAACTACATCGACGCCAACCGCCATGGGCATGTGACGCCCCACGAATTCGCTCACCCGGTCGGCGACAACATTACCGCCCTACAAAATAGCCGTGGCGCATCCAAACGTGGGTAAGCCAATAAGATCACCGCAGTCCGCCCTTCAACGCGGGTCCATCCAAGCGGGGCTGCAAAGCCGCCCTGCTTGGATGGACCTCCCTTAAAAAATCTAAAGCCCACGCAAATTGTCTGTGGAAAACCATAGATTTCCACCGGTGGATAATTTCATCCACAGCCGCAGAATTCCCGAAAATTCGAGCCTTGACCCAAATTATCCACAGGCGTAGAAAAGATCGGGCAAAGCTCTGTCTTTGACAGCAACCCAGGTAGCCAGAACCTTTAAGGCTACGCCACACCGTGGTGGTTCTCCCAAAGTGCGATTAGCGTCCGGCGGCTCGCACGGTCACAGCGATGTGATGGATGCCTACTTTTACCAGTGTGCCCACTGCGGCAACTTCCCCCTCTCATAGCTGCCCTGCAGCAACCTATCCGCTTGGCCATTTCACTGCGCCAACCTGCGCCCGTCTCTTTCTCCTGGAAAGAGACGGGCGCTCCTACCGCTGCTGCAGCCCACCTCGTACAAGGCTTTGCGGCATTCCCCCTCGTGACAATCGGCGTGACAAACACCGAAGTCACCAGCAACAGCGATGCAGATGATGATGCCGCAGACCAGGGAATGGACTGCACCTGACTGACAGTCAGGCATGCCCCGGTCATCGCGTCACTGCCTTCACCCGACTCAGGATCTCGCGGCGCTGGTCTCGTCAGCCAGTGCAGCCTCCACCCGCCCACTTCATCTGAAGTGTTCAGGAGGCCAGGTCATGAGGTGCCCAAGCTCCCGGTCGTAAAGAGCCGCCAGTCCCGCGTCAGTGGACAACCCTCACAGGTCGCAGGGGCCTTGATCCCTGATAACACTCAGCATTCTTGGCGGGATGACGTGGGGAAAGGCTTCAAAGGTTTGACTTGAAGAGGAGTTCGATCATGGGATTGGTGGGTAGGCGAGATGGGCGCAATTTTGGCTATGGCCGGCAACTGAGCTATGCAGGACCGCTGGCATTGAAAGACTTGTTTGCGGTGGGCATTACGCGACGGTCAAGGCGCACAGTGATCGCTGGCTGGCGTTTGTACGCTGGTGTCGGTCAGAGGAAGGGCCGGGGTTCAATGATGCGCGGCAGATAGATCGGCAGACGTTGTTGGATTACGTCAGCCATCTCCGAAACCAAGTCGAACAAGGTGCGCTAGCCATCGCGACCGCGCAAAACCGGTTGTCCAGCGTCAACCGAACCCTCGCTGCGCTTCGCGGTGATCAGTATGTGAAAGTGCCGAATCAGAGTGAGGCGTTGGGAATGCGGCGCACCAATGTTCGTTGCTCGGTTCCGCAAGGCCAAGACCGCGAACAGGTAAAGCGGATCGTCGACGTGCTTTGCGAACATCAGCTGCCGCGCGCCGGGGCCATCGTGCCGTTGGCGCGAACCACCGGCATGCGCATGCGCGAGGCCATTTTGGCCAACCTGCCCCGATTGCAACGTGAAGCAGAGCAACTTGGCAAAATCAACATCCAGGACGGCACCAAAGGTGGCCGTTCAGGCGCGTCAGCACCTCGCTGGATTACGGTAGATGATCATATTCTTGACGCACTGAGGCTTGCCGAACAGGTCTCGTTCGACGGTAGCTGCAACCTGCTCGCACCGAACGAAAGCTACCTCGATTTCTTGCAGGGAATCGTCCGCCCCGCACGGGACATCCTCCATCAGCACGACCTCAAAGGCTTCCACGAATTGCGGGCAGCCTATGCGTGCGAACGCTATGAGCAAATCACCCACCATCCCGCACCCATCAACGGTGGCCATTGCTATCAACTCGACCGACGCCTGGATCAGGATGCACGAGCACAAATCAGCTATGAGCTGGGGCACGGTCGAATCGACGTGGTGTCGGCTTATATTGGTGGTCGCGCATGAACAAGCCATTCGATATGGAGCTGTTCCTGTCAGGCGTCCTGACCGGGTCGCATACCACACGCAAACGCCACCTTCGTCAGGCGAAGGCTATCCAAATAGCGATCGCGGAGCGCTGGCAACGTGACAATCCATGGACTTGGCAGAGAAAACACCTTGCGTGGTTTTTGAATCACCACCTAAACCAGCACACTGAATCAACGCGCTATTACTATTTGCTGACCATGCAATTACTCACTCATCGCTTAGGAAAATCCTGGCGGTTCAACCTCTAAACGAAGGTCAGAAAACGGCCGATTCTGTTGAAAAAGTCGGTTCTTCCAGACTGCCCGCATACTGATCGCTAAAAACGCCTTTTTTGCGCGCCGCTACGCGAAATCCGAACCCGGAATCGTCTGTTCAAAGTAAAGATTTCAATCTCAAGCGCGTACTTTTCTGTCGTTGAAGACACGGCCGACTTTTTCAACAGAATCGGCCAAAAGAAGTCAGTCGGATGTATCTAGAAACCTGGGGCGCTTCCATAGAGCCTGGATTGCTCTGTTCGTATGGCATCCATGCCGAAGTCAAAACTGCGATGTCAATCTACCTTCTCGCTCTGCCCCCTGGTAACGATTAATCAAAGCGTTACCAAAGTAGACCTGTTGTCGTTCTCGGGTATCGAAATTAGATCGGCATCAAGATCAAGGCCAAAAAAATTATTTTCTTTATGCGGGCTTTGGCATGGCTGACACGCACCAACTAACCAGCGATCCTCCAATATCAGCCCACAGACTCGACAATAATTCACATTCGGACGGATCCATTTTCGCGTATTGATGAATTTGTTCTTTAACGGCTCTCTTCTCAGGCCAAGGCTTCAAAACTTCACATTGGCATCGTTGTGGAGTGCAGGTATCAGGGCATGGCAAGTTTGCCAAGCCTAGTGCCACACGCCAGTAATCCCAGCCACCATTCAGCTGTTTCAGGCCACCCACAGAGAAACCTTTCTTATAATCCCAAAAAAGTTTAGCTTCAGGAAAGCCGGCAGCGTCTACGCCTTTGATTTGCTCAGCAATCGCTTGAGAGGTTGGCGATGTGCATTTTTCTTTAAGAAAACTCAAAGGAACCAAATTTTCTACTTCATGGAAATCTAAGTCTAGGTGGGATGATAATGCTTGATGGATATCATTTACAGCCCTTACTTCGGTGCTAGTAGTGCCGGAAATGTCTGTAGGGAACTTTTTATCTGAGTCAGTAACACAAAGGCAAAACTGATTGTTGCGCTGCTGAGCCTCAGCGTAAACTGCATGAGTTCTTCCTCCACCACCGTGAACCGGACGGTAGTTTCTATTCAAAAAACCTGGGCTTAATTTTTCTTGGATATACCAGCGTGAGATTATCTCATAGATAAAATCATCCTGAATCTCTTCATATATGATTTCTGTCGGGCTTCGGAGATTAAGCTGCGCAACGTATGCGAGAGGGATTGAAATTACATCCACATCGCCACGCCGACTTGTAGTAGGTGTATTTTCAGATAGAACAATCTCAGCGAAAGTTGTCACCATGCTTTTTATCGATGCAAATTGAGCGTACCTATTCGCTAACCCTCTGAATGCTGATCGAGCAGAAATGCCCAAGCAGTCCAGGCTAGTTAAATATCTAAGGGTGCTGATGTTGCCCGTAACAATGTGTGTTCCCGCCCTAACAACTGCCGCCACATCCTCTAAAGAACCGATTATCCCTGGCGTCAGATCATCGCCCAACTGACTTATAGTATCATCAAGATGAATTAACAAATTACACCTCGAAATCAAAAAAGCCAAACGGCCAGTTCAGTAGCGATCCCGAGTTGTCATAACGACTGAACTCTACTTGAGTATTAGAAGTACTTGATGATTTTGAAAATAAAATAATGCTCGAATCTTCTTTAGGGATTGCACCGTCAGAGGTCATCAGTCCAACTTTATTTATAATGACTTCGCTGTGCGTCTCGAGAATTATTAATAATTGCGTCTGGTTTTTCTTTGCTAGCTGGGATGCCCTCACGAGGATCTCAGCCAACTTAGCTTGGAAGCGTGGATGTAAATGAAGCTCTGGTTGCTCGATGACACAGATGTGGGGCACTGAGTATATCTGCATCATCGGTTTTGAAGCTTTATTTAAAATCGTCCATAGCTGAACGAGTACAGGCATGACTTGGGAAAATCCAAAACCCATATCCGCCAGATTATAAGTTTGATTAGACTGTGAGAAAGTGATGCGGAGACTTACATGCCCTCCATCGAAAGCCGCCGAAATTTTCAATCCTAGTTCAGACATCATCCAGCTTTCTAACGACAAACGGTCGCGATCAGACAGATTACGGATAAACATTGCCAGGTTTTCGCCTTTAGAATCAAGTTCCGAAACGGCTAAATCCTGAGATCTGTAATACCGCTGAGCGGAGGCGCGCACAGGCTCAATATAACTCACCCTGCGAAAAGTATAATCCAAGACATCATCAATATTGTGCAGCAACAGTGATAGCTTGCTGAGCAGTAGTAAATCTCGATATTCAATATAGCTCGAGTCGCTAATGTCTACTTGAGCTGTTTTGTTTCTCCAAGTAACTGTATCATCCAGCGCCCTAAATCCAATAAACATGTCTTCGTTACTGCCGATTCGAGCAACATGAGTATGCGCCAGGAGCTTTTCTTTACTACTCCGTTTATGGGAGTATCGAGAGAGAATGCTTAGCAGTCGATCACTTACGCGTTGGCTTGTGATCGAACCCCACCAACCACTGTAAATTCTGTCTTTACCTAAGCTTTGCCGAGGCCCGATAATGGGAAAAATCTTAGATGCGGGCTGATAATCAAACGAATCGCAATAGTCATTATAAGTATTGTCATTTACAGTTATAGATGAGATTTTCCCGGCTTCGGAAATATCAATTTTAATTGAATTCCCGTCAATTTCAAGATCCACTCCCGCAGTTCGTGTAAGACCGTCCTTGCCAAGGGACGCTAGCCGGAGTGAAATATAAATTTTTGATTCGAAATGAGATTTGCTCCGGAACATATGTCTTGCAGGGCCGTAATATATACCGGATGGAACTGTCAATCCAAACTCAAAGGCGATTTCTTTGGCGCCTTCCTCCCGGATTAACGCTTCATCAAAATCGCCGAAATCGACATATTTCCCAAACCAAAGAATAGAGCTTCTTGTACTTGACTCAGCACTTTGTCTAAGCAGCGGAAACGTGCGCAAGAAAGTGCTTTTGCCGCAACTATTCTCGCCTAGCAGAATCGTGAGAGGACGCAGCAATACTCTATCCGTATCTTTTAAACTTCTTAAATTTCTAACTCGAATTGACTCAAGCATGGTTCCTTCCAACTTATAGATATGCACATGGGCCATGTGGATTATGTAAGATGAACTATCTTAACATGTCAATTCGCCATTATATATCATTCATTTAATAGTACAGTCAAGCGCGGCGGCAAGGGATGGTTTCGGTATGGTTGGATTATCAGGCTTCTGCGCTTGCTATAGTATTTTAATCGAGAATCTGGTGTAGGAAAAATGCGCAAAAAATATTCCGCAGTTCAATGTTTTGGGCAACCAATCCGCAGGCCGCTTTTGGCCGCTTTTGGCCGCTTTTGGCCGTTTTCAGCCGGTCACCACAGGCAGAAAACGGCCAGAAGTGGACGCTAAGAGCAGGAGAAAAAAATCTGTCCCGCTTCTTTCTCGAGGTGTTTCAGCGGGAGGCGGATACGTGCGTTTCCATATATTTTAAAGGGTTGTGAAATTTCGCGCTCTAACTCAACTTCCTAGGGTAGGATTGAATTAGGGCGATCCTCGCTAAGCCAGGACGTCTTAGGGGGGTGACTCCTCTGACTGCGACCCCGTCAGGCCGCTTAAGGTGATTGTGTACGAGCCCGTTCCCGGCGGTGCCGATCGGATACCTCAAACACTGGAGCCGATGCTTGCGGCCATTCGCGGTAAGCCAAAAGCAAGCGCCCGGCAAGGCGCTTTATAAATAACCAACCCTTAAAAGTTGGCAGCGCTGTCAGCACTTCGCAGGGCTTTTGCCATGTTCAAGTTGCAGACAAAAGCGGTACAGGTGGAAGTCAGTCTTTGGGCGCTAGCATTTATTGCTAACGGTCTTTTAGACAGATTTGTTTCCTAGGCTGATGGGGGGAGGGATACCTCCCCCCTGATCCTGGCCATCCACTTCGGTCACGCGCTCAATAACCAATCCAAGTTGGTTTTGCAAATTGGACTCATCATTTTGCACCGTATCCCCCATTCCGGATTCTCCGTAACTCCACCCTCCTCTAGGGGTGATATTGATGTTGGACGTAAGCTATCAGGTTGACTCTGCTTGTCGTGATTGACCGCTTATGGCCCAGAGTGTGTAAAAACGCTTCGTCAAAATTGAAGTTTGCGCGTCTATGCGAAATCTGAAAATTATCGGCTGCTCAGCCGATCTGGATTTTGCGTAGAAATGCGATTTTCAGTCCAACACTGGGCTCCAATCGCGCTGAAAACCGTTTTTACACAGCCTCGGCCGGTAGCAGCCGTTCATAACTGAGTGCTTTCGAGGTTTGGAAGCACCGAAGCGAAAGAATCTCTCAGCCGATGGTAATTCGCCTTCCGGCAACAGGATATTTGAGAAAAACTAGCTAAGGTAAAGGTTGGAGACACAGGCGCCGTAAACCGATAAGTCATCCTGCTCTCCTTTGACGCATCCTTCAGACCGATAAAACCAAAAATTTGGTGATGTGATGGCCGAAAAATCCACAGGAGGCAGAAGCCGAAATCGGCGAAAACTTGATCAGGGCTCGCCCGCCGAAGTGGAGGTCTCCTCTTTAACTCCCAAGAAAGACCCCGAACTGGTCTTTGGGTTAGTAGGGCCGATTGGCGTAAACCTTGACCCCGTTATCGCGGTATTGAAAAGCCAGCTTAATGGCCTCGAGTACACTCCTCATGTCGTGAGGCTCAGCGAACAGATAGAAAGCTTTTTTGATATTTCTCACAACTCGAAGCCTGAAGCTGAACGCATAACTGCGCTCATGGACGCGGGAACGAGACTCAGGGTTGAGGGTAACGAGGGCGCCGCAGTAGCGATGCTGGGATTAGCAGCAATCCGCCAACTTCGAGATGACCACAGCGGTGGGAAGCCCTCAAGACACGCGTTTATTTTGAGGTCATTGAAGCATCCTAAAGAAGTTGAAATGCTCCGGGCCGTGTATGGAAAAGGATTTTTTCTTATTTCGGTCTACTCACCTCGCGATGTCCGCGTAACCGCCTTATCTGAAAAAATAAGCAGATCCCAGTTTGGAGTGGGAACTAACCCACGTGCCATTGCCGAGGCGTTAGTTCAAAAGGACGAACAGGAAGAAAGCATCCCTCTCGGCCAAGATGTAAAAGATGCTTTTCCCTTAGCTGACCTTTTTGTTGACGGGAGGAACAAATCAACCATAGATTTTCAGATAGGTCGTTTTCTACAACTCATATTTGGGAATTCCTTCCTCACACCCTCACGCGACGAGCATGGCATATATCACGCTAGATCTGCCGCGCTGCGGTCAGCAGATCTAAACCGACAAGTTGGTGCTGCTATCTTAAAACCAGAGGGAGATATTATCGCAGTAGGATGCAACGACGTCCCTAAGTCCGGAGGCGATTTGTATTGGCCGGGGGATAAAGATGACGCTCGTGATTTCCAAAAAGGTGTCGACTCAATGGCAGACGAGCGGGTACAGGTTTTGGGAGAAATGCTCGAGCGCCTAAATACAAATGGCTTACTTTCCGCCAAGGCAACAGAAAAAGATATTAGCTCACTGGTACAAAATTTGATTTCCGGGACAGACAAAAAAATACTTAAAAACAGTAGGATAATGAATATTCTAGAGTTCGGCAGGAGCGTTCACGCTGAAATGGCTGCGCTGATGTCAGCCGCACGCTTAGGGGTGTCCGTCGCTGGAGCGACGCTGTACTGCACGACATTTCCCTGCCATATGTGTGCTCGGCATATTGTGGCGAGTGGTATCAAGCGTGTCGTTTATATCGAGCCGTATCCGAAGAGCAAAGCCAAGCAGTTACATCAGGACTCGATTAGCATTGATGCCCCGACCGCATCGAGAACCCAGGTGAATTTTGAGCCGTTCCAAGGCATCGCCCCACGTCAGTATCAAGAAATTTTTGAGCCGAGTCGGCCGCGTAAAGATGACGATGGGAGGGCCGTAGACTGGCGGGAAATGGGTCATCAGCCCCGTATCGTTCGGTATATCGACACCTACCTTCAGCTTGAACAACTGATAGTCGGTCGTGAAATTCCAAACCTTCTTGCGAAACTGGATGTTAAACTCTCAGCAGACTGAATACGGAGCGGGGAACATGAAAAAGTCAAGTGTATTGGCGCAGCAGGTCATCAAAGCTCAACAAGCCATGCAAGAATGGCCCGAGTCAATTAGGTCTGGGCTGAGACTTGAAAGTTCCGTCAGTTTTATTGTTCGTGACTCTAATGAGAAACAAGAGCCTGCATCAGGCACGAAAAGTCGTAACACCCGGTGACCCCTTAAATATTTAAGCATCTCGGGTTAATATAACGGTCGCTGTTTTTATTGCTAGCGACCTTTTATTAACTTGTCACGCTTAGGTAGTGTGTTAGATATTGGGGTGAAGTACTTTCGATGTTCAATACATCCAATGCAGCGCCCCCTAATTAGCCCCGGCATGTTTCCCGATATTGCGCCCCATAGGGCATAGTCAACAGCTCTCTTTTACCAATGACTGAGTATGTCCGCTTCTGGCCGTCCCACGGCAGCTTTTGGCGGTTCCTACCTATTCTCGACGGAGGGGATGATCAACAACGTTCGAATTCGGGAGGTTTACCATTCCGTATGCGGCTCTGAATTACTTGCAGACCGACAACGTGCTGACATCTAAAAAATCCCGAGTTCGATTCCACCGAACGCCATAACTAGCTGATTTGTTTATAGTTACTAGTTGGGGTACGCCGAATTTTCCAGCGAACTCCAGATGCCCGAAAAACCTAGTCTCGCCGAAACATACCGTTCGTCTGGTGCCGCACCATACAAAACAAAGCCCCTGCAGAAATGCAGGGGCTTTGTTGTTTCCGGGGTCTGGAAAAGCGCTTTTAATGTCCCGCGCTCTGCCCACCATCCACGTGCAGGATTTCGCCGGTCACGAACTTGGCGCCGTCCAGATACACGACCGCTTGCGCAATATCATCGATCTCGCCCATGTGCCCGACCGGGTGCAGATTGCCCAGTGCTGCGTGGGTTTCTTCGCCGTGCATCGGGGTCTTGATGATGCCCGGGCTGACCGCATTCACCCGGATCCCGCGCTTGGCGTATTCGATGGCCAGGGATTTGGTTGCTGCGTTGAGGCCGCCTTTGGTCAGCGAAGCCAGCACCGATGGCACGCCGTCGATGGCATGGTCTACCAGACTGGTAGTGATGTTGACGACGTGGCCGCTGCCTTGCTTTTCCATCTCGGCGATGGCGAGTTGGGTGATGTAGAAGAAGCCATTGACGTTCACCGACAACACATTGGCGTAGTCTTCTGCTGTGTACGCAGTGAACGGCTTGGCGATGAAGATTCCTGCATTGTTGACCAGGGTGTCGATGCGACCGAAGCGGGACATCGCTTCACGGATGACACGCTGGGCGGTTTCCGGCTCGCCGATGTCACCGGCAACGGTGTGGATGTCCGGATCGGTGGATGGTTTGATCGAGCGCGAAGTGGCGACGATCCGGTAACCGAGCTCACGAAAGGCTTTGACCATTCCGTCGCCGAGACCTTGGGATGCGCCGGTGATTACGATGACTTTTTTCGAAATGCTCATGATGAAGACCTCTGACAATAAAGAATGGGGTAGGAAATCTGTAATCAGGCGTTCGCCATTTGTCGCAACATCTGTTCGTAGTACTCGACCGATTGCGAACCGGACACCAGGTGGCGACCGTTCAGCACCATGGCCGGGACCGAGTTGATGCCGTGCTGCTGGTAGTAGGTTTCAAGTTCCCGAACCTCATCGGCGAACGCACCGGATGCCAGCACCTCTTGTGCACTTGCCCCATCCAGCCCCGCGTCAGTCGCCAGACGCACCAGCGCCTGGTGATCACTCGGGTTCTGGCCTTCGCTGAAATAGCCCCGAAGCAGCACCTTCTTCAGCTCGACTTGCCGGCCTTCCTGCAACGCCCACAGCAACAAACGGTGCGCATCGAAGGTGTTGTAGAAGTGCGTGCGCTTCTCCAGATCGAACTTGAAGCCGATGGCCTCGCCGCGAGCGATTTGCATGGCCTTGCCAGCGGCGACGTCGTCGGCCGTTCTCCCATACTTGCGCATCAAGTGCTCGACCGCTTGCTCACCTTCGGCCGGCATGTTCGGGTTCAGCTCGAACGGCTTGTAGGTCAGCGCGACCGATACTTCCCCGGCCACGTTCTCGATCGCCTGCTCCAGCGCCGTCGCTCCCAGCGCGCACCAGGGGCACACCACATCGGAAATGAAATCAATGGTGACGGAGGACGTCATGACTTGCCCTCCGCCTCGGCCAGTTGCTTGCGGTACTGGGTGGTGGTGATACCGGCGTAGCCCCAGTTATCGGTGTCGACTTCCTCGATCACGATGTGTGTCAGGTCAGGGCGTTTATTGAGGACGCGCTCCAGTGTTTCAGTGATTTCGGCAATCACCTGAGCTTTCTGCTCAGTGGTAACACCATCGCGGGTGATGCGTACGGTTACGAAAGGCATGAGGGAAACTCCAGTGACCTTCCCGTCGGGATGATGGGAGAGGCGTTGGAGATGAATGTATGGGGTTGGCGGGAGGGGATAAAGGTGGGGGCGGGAACTTCATTCGTTACGTGGTGTAATGAGTTGACAAGCCCTGTTGGCCAAGATCCTAGGTTGCGAATCGCCCTGCCCCACGCTAGGCTGCCCACATCGCTGCAAAATCAGCGACCGGGTTTGGCGACCCGACCCAAACAATAGGCGCACAGGCGCCACCATAACGATTGCTGGCGTTTTTTTTCGCTCGTATTTTCCCGTTATGGTAGCTGTGCGCGGGAGACCTTCGGGTCTGCCGGGTTCCTATTGTCCCGGTTCGCCAACCTGCGCACAGCTGCCACCCATAATCGTTTGGCGACGGTTCGTGGCAGTTCCTCAACGATAGGAGCTCGACCATGTATAAAATTGATTCGTCCAAAATCTGTGTTTTCACGTTCTTTGTATCAACGCCGCCCCTTCTTCGAAGGCATGCAAATACTCAATTCCTCCCAATCAGCGGAGGTGCCCAATGACCAATCCCCAAGATCTGAAAACCATCGGTCTCACCCACTTCTCCTTCCACGCCAACGAACCGCTGTTTCGCGTCAACGCTGGCGTTCCGGTTATCCAGGCTCTCTACCACGCTTCCGATCTACTCCACGTTGCCAAGCTGCTCGCATCAGACGCGGCCATGGTTCGCGATACTGATCGGCACGCCTGGGCGTCGCATTTTTTGCAGGATATGAGTAAGGCGATCATCGATGATGTGGTGAAGGTGTTGGATGCGCCGGTGAACAATCGCTGTCAGTAACGTCGTCACGAAAACCCGGTGCGCGAAAAAGAAAAAGTCCCGATTCGTTCGGGGCTTTCTCGTATCGGCTCACGTGCTTTAGCCGACGTAGTGTTTGAATTCATTATCGTCACGTGTGAGTAACCGCATCAGCTTCGGATGAATGAAAAGTTTCTCCTTGCCCACCTGAATCTCTTCCAGAACTCCAATGGCGACCAGTTCTTTGAGGTGACGTGATGCAGCCTGCCGTTGTGCAACTTTCTTGTCGACCACGTTACTGATGCGGCAGTAGGGCTGCTCGAAGATGACATCTACCAACTCGCGCGAATAGGTTTTGGGTAGCTGATCACGTACGAATTGAGTGGTGTGTTCAGACAATGCTCGGATTGCGGCAATCTTGGCTGTGGTCCACCGAGCAGTTTCTTCTACTGCACTCAACATAAACAGCAACCATGGCTCCCACGCCTGTTTAGTCGTCACCTCCAGCAGGAGCCGGTAGTAATCAGCACGCTGGGCAATGATGTAGCGACTGAGGTAGAGGATCGGCAGGTTCAGCAGACCTTCCTGGATCAAGAACAAAGTATTGAGGACCCGCCCCGTCCGGCCGTTGCCGTCGACAAAAGGATGAATGGCCTCAAATTGGTAGTGTCCGACTGCCATACGAACGAGGGGGTCGAGATCGGTTTCGTTGTGCAGAAAACGCTCCCAGTTGGCCAGGAGGTTACGCAGATGTTCTTCCCCTTCAGGCGGGGTGTAGATGACTTCACCCGTTCGGTCATTCGCAAGCTGTGTTCCCGGCGTACGGCGGATATCCAGTTGCGCCCCTTTCAGCGTGCGGCAGATTTCTACAGCGGTGTTAGTCGATAGCGGTCTTTCCGTTAGAGACCGGAAGCCTTGATTGAGCGCTGTTCGATAGCGCAACGCTTCCTTGGTCGCAGGGTCTGCATGGTTTTCCGTGTCTTGGGCATGCTGAAACAGCAAATCCGTGGTGGTAACGATGCTTTCTATTTCCGAGCTGTCTTTGGCTTCCAGCAGGGGAATTGTATTGATCAAGACCGTCTGGTTCGGAATCAACTCTGCTGCCTGTTTCAACTCGGCCAATGCGGTGCGTGCCTCAATACATTTCTTGAGAACTGCACGTGTTTCCAGCTCAGTTCCTGGTGGCAGCAGCGGAAGTTGGTTATATGGCCTGTCAGCCTGCCATGGCAGCAGCGGTTCATTCATGGATGCGACCCTGATCATTTTGTATGTTTTTTGAGCAGAAGAAGGCTTCTCTCATGTCGCTAGTGTAGACATGAGGCCTTAACGTGTCGCAATTTTTCACTTTTTGCGACACGTCTTCCGAACATGTCGCCGCGGACGACACGTTCAAAAGACGTGTTACCGAAATCGATTTTCGGCGACATGAGAAAATCAATAGCACAAAAAAGCCCCGAACCAGTCGGGGCTTCTTCTTTTTTCTCAGCCTTGCATCAGGCCTCAACCCCGCAACCCATCATCAGAAAATATTGATCGGGTAATCCACAAACACACGCACTTCGTTACCGCTGACGTTGTACTCGCTCGACTTCTGCGACACGCGCAGGACCGAGCTGCGCAGTTTCACGCTGAGGTCTTTGGCCGGGCCGCTTTGGACGACGTATTTGATCTGGTTGAAGATCTCGCGTTCGGTGCCGCCTTCGCTGGTGGAGGTGGTGATGTTGTCACCGCGCACGTAGGCGAAGTTGTAGCTCAGGCCCGGCACACCGAAGGTGCTGAAGTCCAGGCCGTAGCCGAGCTGCCAGCTGCGTTCGTCTTCGGCGTTGAAGTCGGACCAGTAGGAGTTCGCCAGGTAGATGGTGTTGCCACCGTCGCCGACGCGACCTTGATCTTTCTGGTAGCCGCCGTAGGCGTAGCCCAGGTTGCTGTCGCCGGTGCTGCGTTGGTGCGCGAGGGTGAACGAGTGCGGGCCGGTGATGAAGGTGGCGGCCAGGCTCCAGATCTTGTTGTCGTCGCCGGTGATACCGTTGTCGCGGACGTAGGAATCGTCCAGCTTGGTGCGGTAGCCGTTGAAGTCCAGGGTCAGGGACTGATCCTTGTCGATCGGGAACACGTAGTTGGCGTTTACGTATTGCTTCTTCAGCACGTCTTCGACGTCGGAAGCGTACAGCGCGGCCTTGAATTGTTCGGTGAACTGGTAGCTACCGCCCAATACGTTGATCGACTTCAAGCCACCGCTGTCACGGCCTTCAGCGCTTTTGCGCGATTCGGCGGTGAAGCGACCGGCGTCCAGTTGCAGGCCTTTGATTTCCTTGGAGGTGATCAAAGTACCGGTGTAGCTTTCCGGCAGCAGGCGCGAGTTGTCGTAGTTCAGCACCGGCAGGGCCGGCATCTGGTCGCCGTAGGTCAGGGTGGTGCTGGACAGGCGGAACTTGATCGCCGCGCCGCCCTTGGACAGGTCGTCAGCCGGCTGGCCGCTGTCGCCCTTCTTGAAGAAGTCGATGCCTTGCGCGCCGCTACGGTCTTCGCTGCGCTCCAGGTTCAGCGCGTACAGGCCGAAAGCGTCCACACCCACACCCACGGTGCCTTGGGTGAAGCCGGACGAGAACGTACCGATGGCCGCCTGGCCCCACTCGGATTTGTCCGGGTTGCCGTCTTTGTAATCACGGTTCATGTAGGCATTGCGCAGCAGCACTTTGAGGCTGCTGTCTTCAACAAAACCCTTGGATTCGGCCTGGTCGTTCGCCATGGCCTGTGAAGCGCTCAAAATCCCCAGAGCGATCAGGCTGATTCGCTTGTTCAACATTTTGTTTTTTTCCTAAGTACGGTTGATACGCGCTGTGTCGAACGGCCGAAATGGCGCTATCGCGCTCTTATTTCAAAGCGAAAACAAAAAGGCCCGCCCACGATTTCTCGCGGCGGGCCTTTTATTGTTTTTGAGTCGTGGCGGTCGGCCACAGGCGTTGGGCCGAATCGTAGCCGCGCCCTTAACGGTGTGTCAATTTCATGAATCTTCTACAAATAGGCAAAAAACGTCTAAGAATCTGCTTTACGCGGCAGGAATATTCAATCGACGCACCCTTCGAGCCCGCAGGCCACTACGGAACTGGATGAGTCCCGATCCGCAAGCGACTGACCCAGCCACTGTGCAAATGCCTGGGGTTTGTCCAGCCATGGCCCGATATCGACCAGGGTGAATTGGTCATTGTGCTCAAGCACCAGGGTCGGAAAACCCTGACCGCCCACTTTTGCCAGGAAAGCCCGGCTGTTCCTGATATGACCTTCGGTGTCGGCCGCCCTGAAGGCGCTTTCGAACGCTTGAGGGTCCAGCGCCATGCCGTGGGCCAGTTCAAACAGGACCGATTCGTCGGCAATGCGGCGCCCTTCCACGTAGTGAGCACTTTGCAAACGCCCCAATAACTCCAGCCCGCGACCTGCCATTTGCTCGGCAGCCAGCACCGCGGCGATGGGTGGCGCCGAGTCGAACACGGCGGTGTGATCACGCAGCAAACCTTCGAAATAGGCCTCGCCGAACGGCTGCCCGCTGTATTCGGCAATGCGCCGGTCATGGGGGATGACGTAGCTGCGCAGTTGCGGCGAAACCTTTTGCCGATTGGCACCGGTCATCATGCCGCCACCGTGGGCAATCACGGGCAGCACAGCCTGGGCAGCTTGCACCAGCGGTTTTGCGCCGTAGCACCAACCGCACAAGGGGTCGTAGATGTAATGCAGGATCATGGGAAAGCTCCGACAGAAATTGGGGAAAATTCGATATCGGCAGGTTAGTGCCACAACGGTCCCGGAAAAACGCCGGATTGGCTTTCAGTCTGTTGCTTGAATCGGTCGAATGATTGCGTAAACCCTTTGTATTGATTCAGACACAAATAGAAACAATCAAATGAGACTAATTATCAATAACAACTAACGACGGCAAATGACAAGCATTACTATTCGCGCTTCCTGCACGTTTCAACCTAAAAATCCTACGGATGCGCTCTTCAATGCCTGCCCCTTTTCGCCTTGCGCCCTACAGTCTTGGGCTCTCTGCCTTGTTGTCTGCCGGTTTTTCCTACGCTGCACCGACCACCCTACCTGCCACATCGATCAGCGCCGAAGCTGAAGCCGACGACCCGCGCGTGACCCAAACCAGCACGGCGACCCGGACTGCTACACCGGTGCGCTACGTGCCACAAGCCATCGACTCGATCAAAACCTCGAACGTGATGGATTACGGCAGCAACGATCTGGGCACCGCACTCAGTGGCATCCCCAACGTCAGCAGCGGCGCCGACACTCGCTTCGATAGCTTGCGCATCCGTGGTTTCGACGCCAGCAACGACTTCTATCTCGATGGTATCCGCGACGACAGCCAGTACGTGCGCGACCTGCACAACATCGAACGCATCGACGTTTTAAAAGGCCCCGCCGCCGTGTTGTATGGCCGTGGCAGCCAGGGCGGGATCGTCAACCGAGTGAGCAAGCTGCCCGAGTTCGGTCGCCGCTCGACCATCGAAGCCCAAGGTGGCAGCGAAGACTTACGCAGCCTCTATGCCGACCTCAGCACCGACCCTACTGAGAACATCAGCCTGCGCCTGAACATGGGCAACATGGACGAGAACAGCTTCCGCGATGGCGTGAGCGGCAATCGCCAATTGTTCGCACCCTCCATGAGCTGGCAGCTGACACCTGACCTGAACTGGTTGGTGCAGTACGAATACAGCCGCTACAACCGCACGCCTGATCGTGGCATCCCCGGCGTAAACGGTCGCCCGGCCGACGTGGGACGTGATACCACCTACGGCAGCGAAAACGATTTCATCGACGACAAGGCGCAATCCCTGCGCTCGAAACTCACATATGAACTGAGCGACAACTGGCAACTGCGCCAGACCCTGGGCGTATTCAAGCTCGACAGCGATTTCGACAATACCTACCTGACCGGCTACGTCCCGGCCACCAACAAGGTCACACGCCAGCACTGGCAGCAGGACCTGAACACCCGCAACGTCTACAACAACGTCGAGCTCGAAGGTGGCTTCGATACCTTCGGCCTGGAGCACCGCCTGCTCACCGGCATCGAAATCGGCAGCCAGCGCCGCGACCCGCTGCTGTACAACGCCGCCACTTCCGGGCCGGGCAGTTCAGCGGTGCCAGCACTGGACCTGTACACCCCCGACCGCAATTTGCGCCATACCGGGCGCATGGTGGTGTCGAGCAACACCCACACCGAGGTCGAGAGCCGCGCGGTGTATGTGCAGGATCAACTGCGCCTGAACGACCAATGGCAATTGCTCGCCGGCCTGCGCTACGACACGTTCGATATCGAGTCGACCAACAAGGTGCGCAATATTTCCGAAGACAGTGACAGCCACAGCACCAGCCCCCGCGTTGGCGTGGTCTGGACACCGCTGCAAAATCACTCCTTCTACGCCTCCTGGAGCAAGACATTCTCGCCGGTCGGCGGTGGCTTGATCGGCATCACCCCGGGTGCGGCCGGCAACAGTAACGACCTGAGCCCCGAGCTGACCAAGCAGAAGGAAATCGGCGTGAAGAGTGATTGGCTCGACGATCGCTTGAGCACCACGCTGGCGATCTATGAGTTGGAACTCTACAACCGCCGCACCAGCGACCCGAACAACCCGACCATTACCCTGCTGTCCGGGCTGCAACGCTCTCGCGGGATCGAGCTGACTGCTGCCGGCAAGATTACCGGCAACTGGTACATGCGCGGTGGCGTGGGTCTGCAGGACGCGACGATCGAGAAGGACAACAACGGCCTGGAAGGCAAGCGCATCAACAACGTGGCCAAGCACAACGCCAGCCTGTTCCTGACCTGGAAACCGGAAATGGGCTGGTACGCCGAAACCGGGCTGACCCTGGTCGGCGACCGCTATGCCGACAACCTCAACACCACCGTGTTGCCGGGCTATGGCCGCTGGGATGCGTTGGCCGGTTTCCGTCAGAAGGATTGGGATGTGCGCGCGGCGCTGAACAATATCACTGACAAGACCTATTACTCCTCGGCGACCAGTGCATTCCAGATCCAGCCGGGGGCACCGCGTAGCCTGGTGGTGACGGGGACCTACAGTTTCTGACCGCAACACAAAAACCTGTGGGAGCTGGCTTGCTCGCGAAGGCGTCGTGTCAGCCGATATCAACTTTGCTGATACACCGCTTTCGCGAGCAAGCCCGCTCCCACAAGGTTTAGCGCGTTGAAAAAAAAAGCGCTGCCATCCCGGCAGCGCTTTTTCTGATCAATCCGTTGTTATTCTTCTTATCCTTCCATCACATCCCACAACGCATCCAGTTCCGCCTCGCTGAACAAGCCAGCAGGGTAACGCTCGATCATCGTCCGGCGCGGATCAGTTTCGCTGATCTGACGCATTCCATTGGACTTGAACCAGTGCGCCAGAATCTGGAGCGATTCGCTGTTTACTGCCAGGGGATGCAACGCCTTGTCGCTCACTACGTTCACTTCGGCGTTCATTTCAGCGCTCTCTCCCGGTTTGTGAGCGGCTAACTTATCCAAGGTTTATGACAGAACATCGAAGTCCTCCCCTCCCCGAGTAACAACAGCAGTGATACAAGAGCTGTGCCAAGGTTTCGGAGGTGTGGGCAAGTGGATACAAAAAAGCCCGCAACCCTTGAGGGCTGCGGGCTCTGTGCAAAGCAGCAGGCTGATCGACAGCTTGTGGGATTTTGCAATCAACTCAAGCTGTTACAACCTCACTCACTCCTTGTGTGGCGCGGGTTGCTGCTGGGTAAGGCAGTGAATATTGCCACCCCCCAGTAACAGTTCGCGACCAGGCACCATCACCACTTCATGCTGTGGGAACAGGTTCTGCAGGATCTCCCTGGCCGGGCCGTCCTGCGGGTCGTCGAAGCACGGCGCGATGATGCCGCCGTTGACGATCAGGAAGTTCACGTAGGAACCGGCCAGACGAACCGTCGGGTTACGTTCCTGAGTGCCATCGACCGGATCGACACCGGCGCACTCTTCTTCAGTCGCAAACAACGGACCCGGAATCGGCATCTTGTGCACCGTGAACGGGCGACCCTTGGCGTCGGTGCTGCTTTGCAGCACTTTCATCGCGGCCTGGCAACGTGGGTAGTTCGGGTCCTGCGGATCATCTGTCCAGGCCAGCAGCACTTCACCCGGGCGCACGTAGCAGCAGAAGTTATCCACATGGCCGTCGGTTTCGTCGTTGAACAAGCCGTCCGGCAACCAGATGATTTTATCCACAGCCAGGTTGACACTCAGGATCGCTTCGATTTCCGCGCGGTTCATGTGCGGGTTGCGATTGCGGTTGAGCAGGCATTCTTCGGTGGTGATCAGGGTGCCTTCGCCATCGACGTGAATCGAGCCGCCTTCCAGCACGAAACCTTCGGTGCGGTAGCGCGGGCTGCGCTCGATCTCGAGGATCTTGCCACCGACCTGGGAGTCACGGTTCCACGGCGAATACAGGCCGCCGTCGAAACCGCCCCACGAATTGAAGTCCCAGTTCACGCCACGGACTTCGCCATTGTTGTTGATGACGAAAGTCGGGCCGGTGTCGCGGACCCAGGCGTCGTCGCTGGACATTTCCACCACACGAATATTCGGCACGTCCAGGCGGGCACGGGCGTTTTCGTACTGGCCGGCGGAAACCGCCACGGTCACCGGTTCGAAACGGGCGATGGCCTTGGCCACTGCCACGTGCGCGGCTTGCGCCGGCTTGCCACCCAGGCGCCAGTTGTCCGGGCGCTCGGGCCAGATCATCCAGGTCTGGGTTTGGGGTGCCCATTCGGCCGGCATGTAGAAGCCGTCGGCGCGAGGGGTGCTGTTCAACGTGGTCATGGCTCAGGACTCCGGAGTGGCATTGATACCTGACAGAAATGGAAAGCGCAGTGGTACACGCCGTGGACTGTGTCACTTTATATCCGATAAATATCGGCTTTTAAAGCACCATACATCCAGCAATACAAAAACAATCAATAAAAAGCCGATAACAATCGAATTAACACCACTGTCCCTGTGGGAGCGGGCTTGCTCGCGAAAGCGGCATTCCAGACGCAATATTTGCGTCGGATGTACCGGCCTCTTCGCGAGCAAGCCCGCTCCCACATTGGCCCGCATTTACAGGGGGATGTAGTTACAACCCCTCTGTGAGCACCTTCGACAGCATGTCCACGAAGAAATCCACGCTCTGGCGCGAAGTGACCATCGGTGGCTTGATCTTGAGGATGTTCAGGTAATCGCCGGTCGGCTGCATGAAGATCCCCAGTTCACGCAAGCGATCGCACAGCGCGGTGGTTTCTTCGGTGGCCGGCTCCAGGGTTTCGCGGTTGCGGATCAGTTCGACGCCCAGGTAGAAACCGGAACCGTGCACCGCGCCCACTAACGGATGAATATCGATCAACGCTTCGAGGCGCTTCTTGAAGTGCCCGCCAACGACCTGGGCGTTCTCCCAGAGTTTTTCCTCTTCCATTACATCCAGCACGGCCATGCCGACCTGGCAACTGACCGGGCTGCCGCCGGCGGACGAGAAGAAGTAACCCTCGGCCTCCAGCGCCTCGGCGATCTCCCGGCGAGTGATGACCGCGCCCAGTGGCTGGCCGTTGCCCATGCCCTTGGCCATGGTGATGATATCCGGCACCACGCCCTGCTCTTCGAAGCCCCAGAAAAAATCGCCCATGCGCCCGTAGCCGACCTGCACTTCGTCGGCGATGCACACGCCGCCCTGCGCCCGGACCATGCCATAGACCTGCTGCAAGTAGCCCGGTGGCAGCGAGATACCGCCGGCATTGCCGTACACCGGTTCGCAGATGAAACCGGCCAGCTGGCGTTTCTGCCCGGCGATTTTCGCCAGGTTGTGTTCGACGCTGCGTACGTAGTCCGGCGCACTGTCAGGTCCACGGAACTCACCGCGATAGGTGTTCGGCGCTGTTACCGGGTGCACCCAGTCCGGGCGGCTGCTCAAGGCCTTGGGGTTGTCGGCGATCGAGGTCGACACCGAGTCCGCGCCAACCGTCCAGCCGTGATAGGCCTCCAGCACGCTGAGCACGTCGCGCCCGCCGCTGTAGGCCCACGCCAGTCGAATCGCCAGGTCATTGGCCTCGCTGCCGCTGTTGACCAGGAACACGCGGTCCATGCCGTCAGGGGACAACTTCAGCAACCGTTCGGAGAACTCAGCCACGGCTGCGTAGTTGAAGCGCGAGTTGGTGTTGAGCAATGACCACTGGCGACTGGCGACCGCCGCCATGCGTGGATGGCCGTGACCCAACACCGCGACGTTGTTGAGCATGTCGAGGTAGGAACGGCCCTGCATGTCGATCAAATGGTTGCGCCAGCCACGCTCGATGCGCGGCGGGTCGACGTAATAGTGTTTTTGCGTGCGGGCGAAGCTGGCATCGCGCCGGGCCAGCAAGGTCGGTCCATCGAGCTCGGCTTCGGCATCACAGGCCAAGCCCAACATGGCTGCCGGTGATGGGCACAACACTTGCCAGGCCGCTGCGCGCGAAGGTGCACAGAACAACGGCGCATCGATCGACGCGCCACGGCACAACTGCACGAGCAAAGGCCCGCTGACCGAACCCAATACCTGGCCTTTGACCAGTGCCGCGCCGCTGTGCAGCGACGGCGTGACGCCCCAAAGCCGCACACTCAATTGCGGGCCGTCCAGCTGCAACACACCCGCCAACGGGTGATGCACCACCCCGGCAAACGGCGCTTCGACCGCCGTGCCCTGAGGCACGCGCAACTCGACGTGCAACGGGCAAGTGTCCGGTTCAGTGGCGCTGTCCGGGCGGGTGTGGGACAGGCGGTATTGTCCGTAGCGGCTGGCCGCCAGGCCGTGTGCCGCGGCCGCTTCATCCAGCAGGCGCTGATCGACTCCCTCCTGTTCCCAGTTCCCGGCCTCGAAATGCGGGCTGAGCACACCCAGGTCGATCAAGGCGAACTCACGTCCCACCAGGCTCGGCAACAGCGGTGCAAAGCCTTCGCTGCCGATGGTGGGCAGGTTGTGGCCGACGGCCGTGAGGATCGCCGCTTCCATCAACGCCAACGGCACCGACGTGGCCACACGGAAGATTTCCCACTCATGGACCAGGTTATCGCGGCTGTAGGCATTGCCCGGATCGATGCTGACCTGCTGTTCGCCACTGAGTACCAGCACCGCCGCGCGGGCGACGATCAGCGGCCACAGCGCCAGCAACTCCTCGTGTTGCAACGGGTTGACTGCGTGATAGGCCTGGATTGCCGGCAAAATGCAGAACGGATCGCCCTCGCCATGATGCAGCAGCGCGGCGCAGGTCACCGACAGATCGGTAATGCGCCAGGTGCGCACCAGGTCGCCGAAATCGATCACGCCTTGCAACTGCCAATGGCGTTGCGCATCGCGCTGCCAAACCACGTTGTCGTCGGTGATGTCCATGTGAATGGCCTGCACCGGCAGCTTGGCTTCCAGCGGCTGCAAATGTCGTTCGGCTTGTTCGGACGCTTCGACGATCAGTTTGCGCAGGGCTTCATCCTTGATCACCGGCAGCAAGTGCGCGATCAGGGCGTGAGCATGGCGGGCGTCCCACTGCAGGGTTCGCACCAGGCCCGGATGGTCGAAATCAGCCAGGGCCAGGTCCATCTCGCCGCACAGGCGACCGAAGCCGGACACCACCGTCGGGTTGAAATAATCGAGGCTGGTCAGCGGCTGGCCTTCGATGTAGTCGAGCAGGCGAACGTGCACCGCCTGGCCACCCACGTCCAGAGACAGCAGGTCTGCGCCGTTTTTCGCCGAGATAACACGCGGCACTTGGACATCGGGGTGCGCGCCCAGGTGCTTGAGCCCGGCATGTTGTGCCTGGAGCTCCAGTACCGCGTAGTCGCCACGGCAGATTTTCAGGACGAAACGTCCCTGCTCGCTGTCGACGCGGTAGTTGAGGTCTTGCTGGCTGCCGAGAGCCTGCAACCGCCCGCTGAACCCGTAATGCTCTTCCAGCAGCTCTAGCGCCTGCTCCGCAGACACCTGCGGGCTAGGCAAACTGGCGCGATGAATCAACGTGGCGAGCGGCATACAACGACCCCTGAAATTTTATTAGGCGCCTATATCGCCACCGCTTCGGGCGATACGCAACCCCCCGGGGCTCGCATGGCGCCATTTGGTGAAAGCGGGCTTGCTCGCGAAAGCGGTGTATCAGCAACATCGATGTCGGCTGACACACCGCCTTCGCGAGCAAGCCCGCTCCCACAGGTTTTGTTCTGGTACTCGCCTCGATCAGCACTTTGCGCAAGAATGGCGGCCATTAAACGCATGCTTCTGGAGAGCCACCATGAATGTAGTGACCACCGACCTGCCCGGTGTTCTGATCCTCGAACCCAAGGTCTTTGGTGACGAACGTGGTTTCTTCTACGAAAGCTTCAACGCCAGGGCCTTCAAGGAGGCCACCGGACTGGACACTGAATTCGTTCAAGACAACCACTCCCGTTCGCAGAAGGGCGTGCTGCGCGGCCTGCATTACCAGCTGGAAAATACCCAGGGAAAACTGGTCCGCGTCACGGTCGGTGAAGTGCTGGACATCGCCGTAGACATCCGTCGCAGCTCGCCGCATTTCGGTAAATGGGTCGCCGTGCGCCTGTCCTCCGACAATCATCGTCAGCTCTGGGTGCCGGAAGGTTTCGCCCACGGGTTCGTGGTATTGAGCGAATTTGCCGAGTTCCTGTACAAAACCACCGACTACTACACGCCATCGGCCGAGCGCAGCATTCGCTGGGACGACCCGGACCTGGCCATCGACTGGCAACTGCAAGGCACGCCGCAGCTGTCGGCGAAAGATCAGGCCGGGGTATTTTTCAAGGATGCCGACGTCTTTGCCTGACGTTCGCCCATCAAGATGCCGCTGACCCAAGGCGTGCAAGCCTAGGCATAATGCGCCTGTACCCACAGGCGCCTGATGCTCATGACCCCGACCCTTCCCCCCAGACCCCGTTGGCGCAGCCTGGCCCTGCTGGCACTGTGCCTGGCGCCCTTGCTGTGGCCGCTGGAGCATCTGGCCGAGCGTTACTACCGTAGCGAGTTGGCCAGTCAGAATCGCCAGACCCTCGACCTCTATGTCGCCAACCTGCTGGGTACCCTGCACCGCTATGAAGTGCTGCCGCAGATCCTCGGCGACCTGCCAGCCCTGCGCGCCGTGCTCGGTGCACCGGACGATGGCGTCACCCAGGGCAACGCCAACCGCCTGCTGAAAAACATCGCCACCCAGACCGGCGCCGAAGTCATGTACCTGATGGACGCCACCGGCAAGACCCTGGCCGCCTCCAACTGGGACAAGCACGACAGTTTCGTCGGGCGCAATTTTTCCTTCCGGCCGTATTTCAGCGAGGCCATGGCCGGGCGACTCGGGCGCTTTTTCGGTTTGGGCACTACCTCCGCCAAACGCGGTTACTTCTTCGCCGCCGGCGTACGCGATGGCGAGAAAATCGTCGGCGTGCTGGTGGTCAAGGTCGACCTCGACCACACCGAAAGCCTCTGGGGCAAAACCCCGGAACAACTGCTGCTGACCGACCACAACGGCGTGGTCATTCTCACCTCGCGACCAGAGTGGCGATTCCGCTCGACCCGCCCGTTGAACGAGGAAGAAAGCAAGGCCATCACTGCGATCCAACCCTATCCAACCCGCGATCCAAAACCGCTGAAGCTCAATCCCAATGCCTGGCTGACCCAGACCCAGCAAATCGCCGAAACCGGCTGGGACGTCAGCATCCTCGCCCCGCGCACCTTGATCGACCGCCCGGTGCGCACGGTGGTGGCCATCGGCGGTGCAACGCTGCTGGTGTTGATGCTGCTGCTCGGCCTGATGATGCAGCGCCGTCGCCATTACCTCGAACGCATTGCCTTTGAAGGCAAGGCCCGCCGCGAGCTGGAAGGTCGGGTCGCCGAGCGCACCAGCGATCTCGAGGGCCTGAACCGGCGCCTGAAACAGGAAGTGCTGGAACGCGAACAAGCCCAGCAGGAACTGGTACGCGCCCAGGATGACCTGGTGCAGGCCGGCAAATTGTCGGCACTGGGTACGATGTCGGCGAGCATCAGCCACGAACTCAATCAGCCGCTGGCAGCGATTCGCAGCTACGCGGAAAACGCCGAGGTGCTGCTCGATCACCAGCGCACCGACGATGCCCGCGGCAACCTCAAATTGATCAGCGAACTGACCGGGCGCATGGCCTCGATCATCGCCCACCTGCGCGCCTTCGCCCGACGCGACCGCCACGCCCCGGAAAGCGTCGCCCTGCAACCGGCGCTAGACGATGCCCTGGCCTTGCTGGCCAAGCGCCGACGCAGCATGGACGTCGAGCTGATCCGAGATCTGCCAGCCGCCACCCTGTGGGTCGAGGCCGGGGAAACCCGCCTGCGCCAGGTACTCGGTAATCTACTGGCCAACGCCCTGGATGCCCTGACGGAAAAAGGCCCGCCACGTAAACTCTGGCTAAGTGCCCAATCCACGGCCGATGGCGTCAACCTGTACATTCGCGACAATGGCCCCGGCTTTTGCATGGAAGCCCTTGGGCGCGCCAGCGAGCCGTTCTACACCACCAAGACCCGCACCCAGGGCCTGGGGTTGGGGCTGGCGATTTGCGAAACCCTGATGCGCGCCTTCGGCGGTGAACTGTCGTTCGCCAACCACAAGGAGGGCGGCGCCCTGATTACCCTGAAGCTGCGCCCAGGCGCACCGGGCGTGAGCCTGCAACCGTCCGAGGACCGAAGTGCATGACCATCGACAACCGCATTCAGGTCGTGTTGATCGACGACGATCCCCATCTGCGCCAGGCCCTGAGCCAGACGCTGGATCTGGCCGGCCTGAAAATCCTGCCGCTGGCCGAAGCCAAGGGCCTGGCCGCGCAACTGGAGCGTGACTGGCCGGGTGTGGTGGTCAGCGACATCCGCATGCCCGGCATGGATGGCCTGGAACTGCTGAGCGAACTGCACGCCCAGGACCCGGAGCTGCCGGTGCTGCTGATCACCGGCCACGGCGATGTGCCGCTGGCGGTGCAGGCCATGCGCGCCGGCGCCTATGATTTCCTGGAAAAGCCGTTTGCCAGCGACGCCCTGCTCGACAGCGTGCGTCGCGCGTTAGCCCTGCGCCGACTGGTGCTGGACAACCGCAGCCTGCGACTGGCCTTGAGCGACCGCAATGAACTGAGCACCCGTCTGGTTGGCCACTCACCTTCGATGCTGCGCCTGCGCGAGCAGATCGGCGCCCTGGCCGCGACCAGGGCCGATGTGCTGATCCTCGGCGAAACTGGCGCCGGCAAAGAAGTCGTGGCCCGGGCGCTGCACGATTTATCAAACCGTCGCAACGGACCGTTCGTGGCGATCAACGCCGGTGCCCTGGCCGAATCGGTGGTCGAAAGCGAGCTGTTCGGCCACGAGCCCGGAGCCTTCACCGGCGCGCAGAAACGCCGTATCGGCAAGTTCGAATTCGCCAATGGCGGCACGCTGTTCCTCGATGAAATCGAAAGCATGAGCCTGGATGTGCAGGTAAAACTGCTGCGCTTGCTGCAAGAGCGGGTGGTCGAACGCCTGGGCGGCAACCAGCTGATCCCACTGGACATCCGCATCATCGCCGCGACCAAGGAAGACCTGCGCCAGGCGGCGGATCAAGGGCGTTTCCGTGCCGACTTGTATTACCGCCTGAACGTCGCACCGCTACGGATTCCACCACTGCGCGAACGGGGCGAAGATGCGCTGATGCTGTTCCAGCATTTTGCCGATGAAGCCAGTGCCCGCCACGGTTTGCCGCCCCATGAACTGCAACCGGGGCAACGTGCCTTGCTGCTGCGCCACACCTGGCCCGGCAACGTGCGCGAGCTGCAAAATGCCGCCGAACGTTTTGCCCTCGGGCTGGAACTGGCCCTCGACAACAGCGCGTCGGATGGCAACGCTGACAACAGGGTCGAAGTCGTCAGCGGCGGTTTGAGCGAGCAAGTGGAGAACTTCGAAAGAACCCTAATCGCCGCCGAACTGGCACGCTCGCACAGCTCCGTGCGCAGCGTTGCCGAAGCCCTTGGCATTCCGCGCAAGACCCTGCACGACAAACTGCGCAAACACGGTCTGAGTTTCACCGACAGTGGCGCCTCGGCCCACCCTGACGACCTCGACTGAGCTAACGTCCAATCATCCACTTCACGCTAGAGGCCCCTGAATGAGCCGCGACAGTCGACAACTGGAATCAGTCCTCCATCACGACATTCCCCTCACCCGGGACATGGGCCTCAAAGTGCTCGACTGGCATGACCAGCAACTGCGCCTGCACTTGCCGCTGGAAGCCAACGTCAACCACAAGAGCACCATGTTCGGCGGCAGCCTGTATTGCGGCGCGGTCCTGGCCGGTTGGGGCTGGCTGCATCTGCGCCTCAAGGAAGAAGGCATTACCGACGGGCACATCGTGATTCAGGAAGGGCAGATCAGCTATCCGCTGCCGGTGACGGGCGATGCCAACGCCATTTGCCAGGCGCCGGATCCGGTGATCTGGAAGAAATTCCTGACCACCTTCCAGCGCTACAGCCGAGCGCGGTTGACCCTGCATACGCGGGTCGTCAATGAAGGCCGTGATGAGGATGCGGTGAGGTTTGTCGGGCAGTATGTGCTGCACCGCTGAACTTCAGATCGGCAAGAAACCCTGTGGCGAGGGAGCTTGCTCCCGCTGGGTCGCGAAGCGGCCCCAAAACCGGGCACCGCGTAGCTCGCGAATGTGCGGCTGCTTTGCAGCCGAGCGGGAGCAAGCTCCCTCGCCACAAAAAGGTGTGAATTTCAGGAGCGGGCCAATTCCAGCAGCTTCTGCCGCCACGCCGCCTTCGCCGGCAACGCCAGGAAGAATGCATTCAACAGTGACTCCCGCGCCGGATAGCTGAACGGTTCACCGCTCAACTCCAGCACCTCGCCGCCGGCACCTTCCAGCACGCCTTGTGCCGCCGCCGTGTCCCACTGCGAAGTCGGAGCCAGGCGCGGATAGCAATCCGCCGCCCCTTCGGCCAGCAGGCAAAACTTCAGCGAACTGCCGATATTGGCCAGTTGCAGCTCGCCAAGGCTTGCACTCAGCCCCGCCAGCAAACGCTCCTGCTCCGGGCTGGAATGGCGACGGCTGGCGACCACGGTGAACGACTCACCTAGCACCAGCGCATCACGCACCTTGATCGCCACCGGCGTGCCACCTTTATCGCCACGCCAGGCACCGAGGTCGGCGCCTCCGACATAGAAACGACCGTTGGTCGGCATCGACACCACACCGAACACTACTCGACCATTTTCGATCAAGGCGATGTTGACGGTGAACTCTTCGCTGCCGTTGATGAATTCCTTGGTGCCGTCCAGCGGATCGACCAGCCACCAGCGCTGCCATCCGGCCCGCACGCTTTGGGGAATGTTGGCGTCCTCTTCGGAGAGCACCGGGATGCCCGGATCGAGCGCCGTCAGCCCGGCCAGAATCAGGTGGTGCGCGGCCAGGTCAGCAGCGGTCACCGGCGAATCATCAGCCTTCGCCGTGACGGCCGTGCCTGTGCGCCAGAACGGCAGGATCGCGTTACCGGCCTGCAAGGCCAGCTCGATGACCGGGGCCATCAACGGATGCGGGAAATTCATGACTGGAACGCTCCGCGCTGAGTCAACAGGTCTCGGGCCAGGTACAGCGCCGCCAAGGCACGGCCTTCGGTAAATTGCGGGTTTTGCGCCAGCGCCGAGAGTTCACGCAGATTGACCTTGTCCACCCGCATCGGCTCGGGCTCGTCGCCTTCCAGACTCGCTTCGTAGAGGTCGGTGGCCAGCACCACTTGAATCTTCTGGCTCATGTAACCGGGGGACAGCGACAGCTCGGTCAGGTGCTCCAGTTGCCGCGCGCCGAAACCGGCCTCTTCCTTGAGTTCACGCTCGGCGGCCGCCAGCACGTCTTCGCCCGGTTCGATCAAGCCCTTGGGCAGCGACATTTCATATTCATCCGTGCCGCCACAATATTCCTCGACCAGCACCGCATGCTCGGCATCGAGCATCGCCACGATCATCACCGCGCCGTACCCGGCACCCTTGCCGACCAGGCGTTCATAGGTGCGCTCCACGCCATTGGAAAAGCGCAATTTCAGCTCTTCGACGCAGAACAATCGACTGGTGGCGACAATCTCGCGGGCGAGTATCGTGGGTTTCTGGCGCATGCAAAGCTCCTTGGCGTGAACGCGCTACTATAACGCGGCTTCCCCGATTGTTTACGCCAGAAATCTTTCTACTGCCCGAGACGTTGCCATGCCTTCATTACCCTGGTCCGACATCGATACCGTTCTGCTGGACATGGACGGCACGCTGCTGGACCTGCATTTCGACAACCACTTCTGGATGGAGCACCTGCCCCAACGTTACGCCGAACTGCACGGGGTCAGCCGGGCCATGGCCGAAATGGAATTGCAGCCGTTGTTCGAGCGCAATGCCGGCCAGTTACAGTGGTACTGCCTGGACTTCTGGAGCGCCGAACTGAAGCTGTCGGTGCGCGAACTGAAACTGGAGACCGCGCATCTGATCGCCCTGCGTCCGGATGCCGATACCTTTCTGGCGGCGATCAAGCGGGCCGGCAAGCGCGTGGTGCTGATCACCAACGCCCATCGGGATGCGTTGTCGTTGAAGCTGGAAAAAATCGAACTGGCGCCGTACTTCGAGCGTTTGATCAGTTCCCACGACTACGGATTCCCCAAGGAAAACCTGCAGTTCTGGGATGCGTTGCAAGCCGATATCGATTTCGACCCGGCGCGCAGCCTGTTCATCGACGACACCTTGCCGATCCTGCGCAGCGCACGGGACTTTGGCGTCGCGCATTTGCTGGCCGTGCGTGAGCCGGACAGCCGCAAGGGGCCGAAGGACACGGCGGAGTTTGCGGCGGTCGGGGATTACCGGGATTTGATTGCAGGGCTCTAGAACCGGCGCGGTCATTGTGGCGAGGGGGCTTGCCCCCGTTGGGTCGCGTAGCGGCCCCAAATTTTTTACGACTGCTGCGCAGCCGAACGGGGGCAAGCCCCCTCGCCACAGGTTTTGTGTTACTCAGGAATCCGCAACGACTGCCCCGGATAGATCTTGTCCGGGTGCGACAGCATCGGCTTGTTGGCCTCGAAAATCTTGTTGTACTTGTTGGCATCGCCGTACACGCGCTTGGAAATCGCGCTGAGGGTGTCGCCCTTCACGACGGTGACAAACACCGCAGCAGCGACTACCGGCCCGGTCACCGTAATCTGATCATCAACGCTACCAACCCCGGCAATATTGCCCACCGCCAGCAGGATTTTTTCCTTCTCTTCCTGGCTCGCCACTTCACCGGTCACCGTGACCTTGTCGCCATCGACCGTCGCCTGCACATTCGGATTACCCAGGCCGACCTTGCTGATGTGTTCTTTCAACTGCTCACTGGCATTGGCGTTGCCTGGCGTCAGCAGATCCAGCAGTTTTTCGCCTGCCTCTTTCACAAAGCTCAAAAGACTCATGGTGCACTCTCCTTGGGTTTTGGGTTCCAGACGCAAAAGCCTAGACCACGGCCGTCACTTGCGAATCCAACCCGACCAATGACCCCGCTTGCGATAGAATCCGCCCCTTCCCGCGCCCAGGAGCGAAGATGGACATCAAGCAGCTGAAATTCCTCATCGCGCTCGACGAAACCCGCCATTTCGGCCAGGCCGCCGCACGCTGCCACATCACCCAGCCGACCCTGTCCATGCGCCTGCGCAGCCTCGAAGAAGAACTCGACTTGCCGCTGGTCAATCGCGGCCAGCGCTTCGAAGGCTTCACCGCGCCAGGCGAGCGGGTGCTGGCCTGGGCGCGCACGGTACTGGCGGCCTACGACGGCTTGTACGCCGAGGCCGCCGCCTGTCGTGGCAATCTGGTCGGTACGTTGCGCCTGGGCGTGGTGCCGCTGTCGAGCTTCGATCCGCTGCCGCTGCTGCAACGCCTGCATGGGGAGCATCCAAACCTGCGTTTCGAACTCTCGGCACTGAGCTCCGAGCAGATCCTCGAACAACTGGCAAACAATCGCCTGGACCTCGGTGTTTCCTACCTGGAACGCCTGGACACCGACCATTTCGACTCCCTGGCTTTCAGCGAAACCCGCATGGGCCTGCTCTACGATCAACGCTTCTTCACCTTTGGCGAGGCGCCGCTGAGCTGGGAGTCATTGATCGAACTGCCACTGGGCATGCTCACCAGCGGCATGCACTTTCGCCAATCCATCGACCATAACTTCCACAGCCGTGGCCTGACCCCACAACCCTTGCTGCAGACCGACGCAGTCCATCAACTGTTGCAAGCGGTGCACGGCGGCCTGTGTTGCGCCGTAATGCCGTTGGACGGCGGCCTCGAAGGACTGACCGAACACTTGCGCCTGCAACCGATCGAGAACGCCCAGACCCTTGGCCGCCTGGGGCTGATCATGCGGCGCAGCGCGCCACGCTCGGCCTTGGCGGAGGCCTGTTTCGCGATTTACCAACAATCACTAATGAACTCTTGATCGACGGCATCTATCGGTAGATCAGTAATAGCAATTAGACGCGACCGTTTGCCGCGCCTAGTCTTAAAGCTGATCAAACCGTGGGTGATGCCATGAACACCAAGCGCCCTGCCTGCGCGGCGCCTGCCCTCGAAACGCCCGCGCCCGCCGCCAGCCAGACGTACAGCTATAGCAACCTTGAATACCTGGAATCGGACAGCACCGCGCTGGCCGAGGAAGTCGCGCTGGCGATTGCCTATAACGGCATCAGCCAGGCGGTCATGCTGGTGACGCCGACGGACCTGGAAGACTTCATTGTCGGTTTCAGCCTGGGCAGCGGCATCATCGAGGACGCCACGGACATTTATGACCTGCAACTGAGTGGCTCAGGGTCGGCGCAGTACGCGCAAGTGACCATCGCCAACCGCGCCTTCTGGAACCTCAAGCAGCAACGTCGGCAAATGGCCGGTACCAGTGGTTGCGGGTTGTGCGGCGTGGAAGCAGTCGAGCAGGCACTGCCGGACCTCAAGGTGTTGCCCGGCGCACCTTTGCCGCCCGCCGCCTGGCTCGAAGGCCTGCGCCAGCGCATCGGCGCGTTCCAGCCGCTGGGGCAGCACAGCGGCGCGGTGCACGCGGCAGTGTTCATGAACGACCAGGGCGAGTTACTGCTGGGCCGCGAAGACATCGGCCGACATAACGCCCTCGACAAGCTGATCGGTGGCCTTGTGCGCCAAAACATCCCGACTGCGGGTGGCCTGGTGATTGTCACCAGCCGCTGCAGCCTTGAATTGATCCAGAAAGTCCTGCGCGCCGGCATCCAGACCCTGGTCAGCCTGTCGTCCCCCACGGGCCTTGCCGTGCAATGGGCCCGTCGCCACAACCTCAACCTCATCCATCTGCCACAGAAGAATGCGCCGCGGGTCTACAGCCCAACGTTGGAGAAACAAGCGTGAGTCAACACCGTCAAGCCGACCAGACACCTGTCCCTCGCTACAAGCCTTACAAAGGTCCGGCCGGTGGCTGGGGCGCACTGATCAGCGTCGCCCAGGCCTGGTTGACCAGCGACAACGCGCTGAAGAACCTGCGCATCATGCTCAAGACCAACCAGAACGGAGGCTTCGATTGCCCGGGTTGCGCCTGGGGCGACTCTCCGGAAAAGGGCATGGTAATGTTCTGCGAGAACGGCGCCAAGGCGGTGAACTGGGAAGCGACCAAACGCCGTGTCGATGCAAAGTTCTTCGCCAAACACAGCGTCACCGCGCTGCTGGAGCAGAGCGACTATTGGCTCGAGTATCAGGGTCGGCTGACCGAGCCGATGAGCTATGACACCGAGACCGACCGCTACAAACCGATCAGTTGGGACGATGCCTTCGCGCTGATCGCCAAGCATCTGAACGGCTTGTCGAGCCCGGATCAGGCCGAGTTCTACACCTCGGGCCGCGCCAGTAACGAAGCGGCGTACCTCTATCAGCTGTTCGTGCGCGCCTATGGCACCAACAACTTCCCCGATTGCTCGAACATGTGCCACGAGGCCAGCGGTGTCGCGCTGTCGCAAAGCGTTGGTGTCGGCAAAGGCACCGTGACTTTCGACGACTTCGAACACGCCGATGCGATTTTCGTCTGGGGCCAGAACCCCGGCACCAACCACCCGCGCATGCTCGAGCCATTGCGTGAAGCGGTGAAACGCGGCGCGCAAGTGGTGTGCATCAACCCGCTCAAGGAGCGCGGCCTGGAGCGCTTCCAGCATCCACAGCACCCGATCGAAATGCTCATGAACGGCTCCGAGCCGACCAACACCGCATTCTTCCGCCCGGCCCTGGGCGGTGACATGGCGATCATGCGCGGCATGGCGAAATTTCTCCTGCTGTGGGAACGCGACGCACAGAAAACCGGGGCGCCGGCGGTGTTCGACCATGACTTCCTCAATGAGCACAGCGCCAATGTGCTGGAGTACCTGGCGACCATCGATGAAACGCCGTGGGAGCAGATCGTCGAGCAGTCCGGCCTGACCCTGGTGGAAATCGAGCAAGCGGCGCGCATGTACGTCAAGGGCAAGAACGTCATCATGTGCTGGGCCATGGGCATCACCCAGCATCGCCATTCGGTGGCGACCATCCAGGAAATCGCCAACCTGATGCTGCTGCGTGGCAACGTCGGCCGGCCCGGTGCCGGCCTGTGCCCCGTGCGCGGTCACAGCAACGTGCAGGGCGACCGGACCATGGGCATCAACGAACGTCCGCCGGTGGCGCTCCTCGACGCCCTGGAGCGCCGCTTCCAGTTCAAGGTGCCACGTCACAACGGGCACAACGTGGTCGAGGCCATTCATGCGATGGCGGAAGGCCGGGCGAAAGTCTTCATCGGCCTGGGCGGCAACTTCGCCCAAGCCACGCCGGACAGCCCACGCACCTTCCAGGCTTTGCAAAACTGCGACCTGACCGTGCAGATCAGCACCAAGCTCAACCGCAGCCATTTGACCCATGGCAAGGACGCGCTGATCCTGCCGTGCCTGGGCCGCACCGACATCGATATCCAGACCGAAGGCCCGCAAGCGGTGACCGTCGAAGATTCGTTCAGCATGGTCCACGCCTCCAACGGCCAGTTGCAGGCGTTGTCGAACCAGATGCGTTCGGAACCGGCGATCCTGGCCGGCATCGCCGCCGCGACTTTGGGCAGCCACCCGGTGGACTGGAACTGGCTGGTGGCCGATTACAGCCGCATCCGCGACCTGATCGCCGACACCATTCCCGGCTTCAAGGACTTCAACGAACAGATCAAGAACCCTGGCGGTTTCTACCTCGGCAACAGCGCCGGTGCGCGCAAGTGGAGCACCGCCTCGGGCCGGGCCAATTTCCGTCCGAACGCGCTGCCCAAAGACCTGGTGCACGAACGCACCCGCGCCACCGGTGTGCTGCCGGACCTGATCATGCAATCAATGCGTTCCCACGATCAGTACAACACCACGATCTATGGCCTGAATGACCGCTATCGCGGAGTGAAGGGTCAACGCGACGTGTTGTTCGTCAACGAGGCCGACATCATTCGCCTGGGTTTCAAGCCGGGGCAGAAGGCGGACATCGTTTCGCTGTGGGACGATGGCGTCGAACGTCGGGTAAAAGGCTTCACGCTGCTGGCGTTTGATATCCCGGCCGGGCAAGCGGCCGCGTACTACCCGGAAGTGAACCCGTTGGTGCCGCTGGAAAGCGTTGGGGATGGCAGCCATACACCGACATCGAAGTTCGTGGCGATCCGCCTGGAAGCGGCGAGTGAGACTGGCTTGATCATGGCCAGGTCGGCGTAAACTCTCAGCGTCTGAACTGGCCTCTTCGCGAGCAAGCCCGCTCCCACATCGGAATGCGATCCCCTGTGGGAGCGGGCTTGCTCGCGAATACGGTAGATCAAACAACAAACATTCCAGATTCAGTACTTTTCTTTCGCCCACAAAAAAGGCCGTTTCCTCACGAAAACGGCCTTTGCGAATAAGTAAAAGACCGGCAAAAAAACGTTAAGTTCCGCCCAAAAAACAGTAACTTGCAATATTGTATACAGGTCGTGTTATTCGTCGGATTTCGATTGTCACGCCTATTCCAGAGCCTCAGGATCGCGCCGTCATCCCCTTGAGGTTCCCCCATGAAGTTCTCCTCGATTCTCTTGTTGTCCCTTGGCCTGGTCAGCGGTATTGCGTCTGCTGGCGGCACTACCGAAGCCGGTGTAGGCGGCGCATTGGGCGGGGTTCTAGGCTCGGTCGTCGGTCAGTCGTTAGGCGGCAGTACAGGTTCCACCATCGGCGCAGCCCTGGGTGGCGCGGGTGGTAGCGCCGTCGGCGCAAACAAGCATAGCCGTGGCGAAGCAGCCCTTGGTGGTGCGTTGGGTGCAGCGGGCGGTAACGTGGTCGGCCGCAACATGGGCGGCACCACCGGCAGCCTGATCGGCGCTGCAGCAGGCGGCGGCGCCGGTGGCGCGCTGGGTAACTACATGGGCAAAGAGTACGATGATGAAGACGGCGATCGCCGTTCGTATCGCGGCCATGACGATCGTCGCTACTACCGCGACGACCACCGTCACCGCGGCCATGCCTATGGCCATCGCAAGCACCACAAGTACTACCGCGACTAAGGCCTCGAGCGCCTCGCTGGCAGGTACAACAAAAATCGCAGCCCTTGGGCTGCGATTTTTTTTCTTACTGAGCCACTAGACGCTCCAGCGCCCCGCGCAACCCTGCCGGAATCGCCACGGGCCGATTCGATGCGCGATCGACAAACACATGCACAAAGCGCCCTGCCGCGCAGGCTTCGTCTTCCCCTTGCTTGAACACGGCCAGTTCGTATTGCACCGAGCTGTTGCCCAGCTTGCCTACCCGCAGACCGATCTCGATACGGTCCGGGAAAGCAATGGAGGCAAAGTAATCACAGGCCGAGCTCACCACGAATCCCACTACCTCACCGTCATGGATATCCAGGCCACCGACTTCGATCAGGTAAGTGTTCACTGCCGTATCGAAGAAGCTGTAGTAAGTGACGTTGTTGATGTGACCGTAGACGTCGTTGTCGTGCCAGCGGGTGGTGATGGGCTGGAAGTGGGGGTAGTCGGTGCGCTGGGGCATTGGCGTTGATTCCTGAGTGGGTTCGCCAAGTCTACGGCGAAAACCGCGTTATCGTTCTTCGCGAGCAAGCCCGCTCCCACATTTTGATGGGGTTTAACCCGGTCAGGTGTGGGAGCGGGCTTGCTCGCGAAGGCGCCCTCACAGGCGCCGCATCGATCACTTGTCAGCAAAGCCCTTGCCGGCCGCCGCCAGTTCACCGATCAACCGCGCCGGTTTCCAGTGATCGCCCTGACGCGTCTCAAGTTCCATCAAGCGCCGGTGAATGTCCGCCAACCCTTGCTGATCCGCCCAGGCCATCGGGCCGCCCTTGTCCGCCGGGAAACCATAGCCGTTGAGGTAAACCAGATCGATGTCATGAGCTGACCCGGCGATGCCTTCCTGAAGGATCTTCGCGCCCTCGTTGACCAATGCCAGCAAGCAGCGCTCGAGAATTTCTTCCGGCCCAAGCTCGCGGCGCTGAAACCCCAACCCTTCGCTGACTTCCAGCACCAGCGCATCTACCTGAGGATCGTGTTCGGCCTGACGGCTGCCCGGTTCATAGTGGTAAAAGCCGTTGCCACTCTTCTGGCCAAAGCGCTCCATCTCGCAAAGTCGATTGTCCACCTGAACCTCTGGCGCGTCCTGCCCGACACCGGACAGCTGCCGGGCGCGCCACTGCAGGTCGACGCCCACCACGTCGAACATGCGAAACGGTCCCATGGCGAAACCGAACCCTTGCAGTGCCGCGTCAACCTGGTAGGGATACGCGCCTTCGAGCAGCATTTTTCGCGCTTCGAGCACATAGGTATTGAGCATGCGGTTGCCGATGAAACCATCGCAATTGCCCGCCACCACACTGACCTTGCCCATGCGCTGGCCGAGCGCCAGTGCCGCGTCGAGAACGGCCGGAGCCGTCTGCGCACCACGGACGACTTCCAGCAGCTTCATGATGTGCGCCGGACTGAAGAAGTGCAGGCCCAGGACCTGCTGCGGGCGCCGCGTCACCGCAGCAATGGCGTCGATGTCCAGCGCCGAGGTATTGCTGGCCAGAATCGCTTCAGGTTTGAGCAGGCCATCGAGCTCGCGGAAAATTCTCTGCTTGAGTTCAAGGTTTTCGTACACCGCCTCAATGACCAGGTCGACATCGCGGATGGCCACATAACCATCTGCCGCCGTTACGCGCGCGATACGGGCATCGGCGTCACTCTGATCAATGCGACCCTGGCGCACGTTATGCGCGTAGGTATCGGCGACGGTAGCCAGTGCCTGTTCAAGCATCTGCGGATTGTTATCAACCCACTGCACGGCCACTCCGGCGTTGGCCAGGCACATGACAATGCCACGGCCCATGGTGCCCGCGCCGATGACGGCGGCGCGCTGAATATTCGACGGTGTCTGGCTCATGTTTTGTTCTCTTGTTGGCGATCCGAAGACAGCCACCACCATAGTCAGCCACCGGGGTTTTTTGAAATTTATTCCTGTGATGAGCAACATTCAGCGGATGGATGTAGCCCCCTTGAGTACACCGCCCCCCCCTGTGGGAGCGGGCTTGCTCGCGAAGGCAATCAACCATTCAACAGTGATGGTGCCTGACCCACCGCCTTCGCGAGCAAGCCCACACACACATTGACCGTGTTTCAACCGGGTAGATGTTGTTCAGCCCACTCCCGCACCGAGGCATATGGATAATCTTCCAGCGCGGCAAACCCGGAAATCGAGCGTGCCTTGAGTTTTGTGAACAACGGCACGCTGATCCCGCACAGGAACCGTGTCACGCGTTCAGCCGAGGGCACGTTGCCCGTGTGCTGCTCGTGCCTGTGGATAAAATCACCACCCAGCGCCTGGAAATTCTTATCCACAAGCGCCGGCAACTCCGGTGGTGCCGGTAGCCGCGCCACCTGTCCGTGACACACCGAACAATGTCCACATTGCTGCGGGGCATCGTGATCGCCGAAATACTCGGCGAGGCGATAACCCAGGCATCGGTCGGTGGCGAACAGATCCAGCATCGCGTGAATCCGCGCGATCTCGGTGTGCTCATGCCGAGTGAAATAACCGTGCAGCTCCTCGCTCACCGCGACGCTGTCGAAACCGCTTTGCAGCACGCTGTAGACCTCGGTCATCTGCTTGCTTTCGAGCTCCACCCAGCCCTTCTCCTGAAAATAATCCAGCGCCTTGACCACCCGACTGCGCTCGGCCTGATGCTGCTCGTACAGCGCCTCGAAATTCACCGTTGCCCAGGTCCTGGCGCGGCTGGAGGTCTGGATAATGGCGGCGACGAAATCCTTGCGCTCGCCCTCGAAGTGGGCCAGCAGCGCCTCTGGTTCCTGCACATACTTGAAACGGTATTCGGCGTAGTAGGCGTAGCGCGGGGCGATCAACCCGCGCAATTCGAGTTGCACCAGCAAGGTCTTGAGCGGTAACTGACGAATGTTGCTTTGATCCGCCAAAGGCCCCAGCAGAAACTCCCACTGCCCTTCGGGTGCCGCGGCCTGCATCTCGTCAAGCACGCAACGGATGCCATCCAGCTCCGGCGTGTCGCCGTAGACGAAATTCTCCAACACATTGAGGCTGTCGCGGTTCGCCAGCACCAGGCAGTCCGACGGCTGCCCGTCACGCCCGGCGCGGCCGATTTCCTGGCTGTAGTTTTCGATGGATTTGGGCAGGTCGAAGTGCACCACATTGCGGATGTCGCTTTTGTCGATGCCCATGCCGAAAGCGATGGTGGCGACGATGCAATTGGACTGCCCGCCCATGAAGCGACGCTGGATCGCTTCCCGTTGCTCATGGGGCAAACCCGCGTGATAGGCCTCGGCCTGAATGCCGTTGCGGTTCAGGTGTTCGGCGATGTGCTCTGCGGTTTTCTGCAGGGTGACATAAACGATGCTCGGCTGGTCTGGACGCTGGCTCATCCATTCGACCAGGCGCCTGCGTTTGTCCGCTCCGCGAACGGGCTCCACCAGCAGATTCAGGTTCGGTCGATAGAAACCGGTGGTCACTACATCCTCGGCGGCGATGGCGAACTTCGCCTGCATGTCGGCGATGACCTTGGGCGTCGCCGTTGCGGTCAGCAGCAACACCTGCGGGATGTTGAACTGGCGTTGATAGTCGGGAAGCTTGAGGTAGTCCGGGCGAAAGTTGTGCCCCCATTCGGAAATGCAGTGCGCCTCGTCCACCACCAGCAGCGAGATCGGTACTTGCTGCAAGAAATGGCGAAACCGCTCGTTCTTCAGGCGCTCCACCGAGATCATCAGAATCTTCAACTCGCCGGACCTGGCACGGGCCATGACATCGCTGGCGTCATCGCGGCTCTGCGCCGAATCGATGCTGCCCGCCGAGATGCCGTGGCGTTGCAGGAACGCCAGTTGATCCTGCATCAACGCCAGCAAGGGTGAGACCACCAGCGTCAGGTGCGGCAGCAACAGTGCCGGCAATTGGTAGCAAAGGGATTTGCCGGATCCGGTGGGGAAAATCGCCGCCGCCGAGCGCCCGGCCAGCACAGCGCTGATGGCCGCCTCCTGACCGGGTCGAAACTGTGGATAACCGAAAACCTGTTCCAGGGTGTTGTGCATAAGCTGTCACTCCGTTGACCGCTGCGGAGTCAAAAGCCTAGCCGGCAATCACAGCGAATCGAGAAAAGGTCGGGGGCAAAAACGATACTGGATGATACAGCGAATGGCGGGACGGCAATCCACGGCTTCAGAGATGATGGGACTGTCAGATCGCCTTCGCGGGCAAGCCCGCTCCCACACGGATCTATGCCGTCCACAGACTTGAGTACGACTCAGATCTGTGGGGGCGGGCTTGCCCGCGAAGAGCAAGTACACCCACCACAAAACTCGAAACACCCGACATTGTCCGAGCCCCCCTCTGCCGAGACTTGGCGAGAAGCGACTGAAAACGCTGTAGGCATTTTTACCTCTCGCCCTTTCACGTTGAAAACCCACTTCCAGCGTGTAGTCCCCTTCCTCAAAATATGACAAAACCCTTACAACGCGTGTCGATCTCAGCCGTCTTGTTCCGCAACGCCATACCCTCCTATAGTTTCCAGCGCGGCTGAAAACAGTGTCTCGGCCTGCCGGGAACACTTGCCGATTTCGCACAGGACTCAATCAATGAAAAACCCCGACTCACTGACAAACCGCTACCACCCACTCAAGACCCGCTACAGCGAAACCCCGGTGCTGGTCATTGATACCGAGGCCGACCCCTACGAGATCCTCGACGCCGCCCGACAACGCATCCGCGCCGCCAGCGACCTGCTCGAAACCCTTTATTGCACATGCTTCAAACAGGCCGAAGCGAGCGACATCCCCAAGATTATCAGCGCCCTGTACCTGCTGACCCAGGACGGCAACGACATGCTCGACATCGCCCGGCAGCGCTTGCCGAAACTCACCCTCTGAAGCCGCACCCATTCCCCCTGTAGGAGCTGGCTTGCCAGCGATGAACGATTATGCGGTGCACTGTGGATAACTCCGTCAGCAACGCCCTATAAAAGCTTCGGCACGGTCCTACAAAAGAAGCCAACTTGTCGGCTATCGATCACCAGTAACTCACTCCTATAGTCCGCAGTGTCGCTGCCAAATCAGCGACTCGGGCTTGGTCACTCGAATTAGATCTACGTACGCACCCGTTGTATGCTGCCGACGCTTTTTTGTGTCTGCACGCTATATGGCGGCTGTGTTTGGGATGCCTTCGGGCATGCCGGTTCTGTGCGTAGATCTCACCGGTTGACCAACCCGAACACAGTCGCCTCCCATCGATTGGTCACGATGATGGCGGTCCTTTCTGGCACATCCGAGATTGCACATCATGAACAAATGGAACCCGTTCACCAACGAACGCTATCTACCACTCCACACCAACCTCACCGATTCTCCGCCCCTGATCATCGACACAGAAGCCAACCCCCAAGACATCCTCGAAGCCGCCCTCCAGCGCATCCGGGCTTCCAGCGAATTGCTGCAAACCCTGCACTGCCAATGCTTCAAAGACGGCGACATCGAAGACATCCCGCACATCACCCACGCGCTCTACCTGCTGACCCAGGACGGCTGCGACCTGCTCAAAGTCGCCCAGCAACGCATGTTGAACTGGAAAGCCCCAGCCTGACGCCTGGCGTCGATAGACAAGCCGCACTCTCCATGGGTGCAGGCTTGGTGGCATCCATGGGGGCGACCTTTACTTGGGTCAGTTAAAAGAAAAGGGAAACAAAGCATAACTGTGGCGAGGGAGCTTGCTCCCGCTGGGTTGCGAAGCGACCCTGAAAACAAGGACTGCTGCGCAGTCCAACGGGAGCAAGCTCCCTCGCCACAGGTTCAGTGCTCTGCCACTCCCCCCAAGTCTTTCCTCCAAACCCGACGACCTCTAAGATTCGGCTAAGCCCAACCGGACACCCCGCAATGAACCTCGCCCCCAACCTCCCCGACGACCACTTGATGCAGCAACTCATGCAACTGTTGCATGAAGAACTCGGCTTCCCCGAACGTAAAACCATCAACCTCGGCACCTCGATCAACTTCGACCTGGGCTGCAACGGTGCAGACGCCCGGCATTTGATCGAAACCCTGGAAGACCACTTCGCCATCGACTTCGTGGATTTCGACAGTTATCGCTATTTCCAGCCCGACGGTTTTGACGTGAATCTAAAGCGCAAGGCCAAGGGGCGCGGTGAGAAGATGCCTTTGACCATCGGCATGCTCTACCGGGCTATCAAGGCCCAACGCTGGGACACGGATGAACTCGAAGGCCTGTAACGGCCCGACGCATTCTGACTTGTCCGCGAAAAACTGAATCTCGCGCACAAAAAAGCCGCCCCAAGGGGCGGCTTCTTCGTTAGCTCAATCCAGCACTTACAACTTAGGACCAGCAGCCTTGATCGCGTCGCTCACTTCGAACTTCTTGAAGTTCTCGATGAACAGGCCGGCCAGTGCTTTGGCGGCTTCGTCGTAAGCGGCTTTGTCAGCCCAGGTGTTGCGTGGGTTCAGCAGGCCAGTCTCAACGCCCGGTACGGCCAGTGGCACGTCGAGGTTGATGGTGTCCAGGTGCTCGGTCTCGGTACCGATCAGCGCGCCGCTCTGGATCGCTGCGATCACTGCGCGGGTGGTCGGGATGTTGAAGCGCTTGCCGACGCCGTAGCCACCGCCGGTCCAGCCGGTGTTGACCAGGTAGACCTTGGAGCCGAAGCCGCGGATGCGCTTGATCAGCAGTTCAGCGTATTCGCCGGCCGGACGCGGGAAGAACGGTGCGCCGAAGCAGGTAGAGAAGGTCGACTTGATGCCGCTGCCCGAACCCATTTCAGTCGAGCCAACCAAAGCGGTGTAGCCGGACAGGAAGTGGTAGGCCGCTTGCTCTTCGTTGAGGATCGACACTGGCGGCAGAACGCCGGTCAGGTCGCAGGTCAGGAAGATCACAGCGTTCGGCTCGCCACCCAGGTTCTTCTCGGAACGCTTGGCAACGTGCTCCAGCGGGTAGGCTGCGCGGCTGTTCTGGGTCAGGCTGACATCGGCGTAGTCGGCGTGCTTGGCGTCGTCGATTACAACGTTTTCCAATACCGCGCCGTGCTTGATGGCTTTCCAGATAACCGGCTCGTTCTTCTCGGACAGGTCGATGCACTTGGCATAGCAACCGCCTTCGATGTTGAACACCACGCCTTCGCCCCAGCCGTGTTCGTCGTCACCGATCAGGTAACGGCTTTCATCGGCGGACAGGGTGGTCTTGCCAGTGCCGGACAGACCGAAGAACAGGGTCACGTCGCCCTCTTCGCCGATGTTGGCGGCGCAGTGCATTGGCAGCACGTCAGCGGCCGGCAGCAGGAAGTTCTGCACCGAGAACATGGCTTTCTTCATCTCACCGGCGTAACGCATGCCGGCGATCAGCACTTTCTTCTGTGCGAAGTTGAGGATCACGCAACCATCGGAGTTGGTGCCGTCACGCTCTGGCACGCACTCGAAGTTGGCAACGTTGAGCACTTGCCACTCATCACGGCCAGCCGGGTTGTACTGGGCCGGGTTGATGAACAGGCAACGGCCGAACAGGTTCTGCCAAGCGGTCTGGGTGGTCATCTTCACGGCCAGGTAGTGCTCGGAAGCCGCACCTACATGCACGTGGGAAACGAAATGCTCTTGCGCGTTGTTGAATGCCTCAACGCGAGCCCACAGGGCGTCGAACTTGTCGGCCGGGAACTTGCGGTTGATCGGGCCCCAGGCGATGGCGCCCGTGGTGCTCGGCTCATCAACGATGAAACGATCGACTGGCGAACGGCCGGTACGGTGACCGGTACGAACAACCAGTGCGCCGGTATCGGCAAGCTCGCCTTCACCGCGGTTGAGGGCTTCTTTAACCAGATCATCAACACTCAGATCAGTGTACACGGCGTTATTGGCTTGCGTCATGAGGTTCCCCGTCGGCCAGTGGCCGAGTGCTCCAAACGTTTTTGTAGTAGAAAGTCGTGCACTACTACCGCGAAAAAAGTGGCCCGGATTATGCCAGAAAAGCCCAAAAAGAGTAGGCCCCTCCTGTCGTAACGGCGTTAATCCGGCGCAACGCAGTGAATTTACCTGCGCTGAACCGTTTTAGTGACGGGTATCTGACGGCGTCTCGATGCCCGCACCAACGAACAATTGAGTGACATCAGCCGCGTCGAACAGATAGCGCTGGTTGCAGAACTGACAATCGACTTCGATGTTTCCACCGTGTTCGACCACCAATTGTTGCGCATCTTCCATCCCCAGACTGACCAGCGCATTGGCCGAACGTTCGCGCGAGCAGCTGCAACGGAAGCGCAACTTCTGCACATCGAACAGACGAACCTGCTCGTCGTGGTACAGGCGATGCAGCACGGTTTCGTTGTCCAGGCTCAACAGCTCATCGGCGGTCAGCGTATTGCCCAGCGTGGTGATGTGCTGCCAGCTGGCGGCACGCTCGTCATCGTCTTTCAAGCGGTCGGCAGGCAGTTGTTGCAGCAACAGGCCACGGGCACGACGGCCGTCGGCGCAGAGCTTGATGCGGGTGCCAATCTGCTGGGACATGACGAAGTAGTTGGTGAAGCAGTCGGACAATGTTTCGCCATCCAGATCGACGACGCCCTGATAGCGCTGGCCCTGTTTCGGGTCGACAGTCAATGTCAGCGAACCATCCGGCATCAAGTCCGCCAGGGTAGCATCGGGGGCAATCCGGTCCGCGTCATAACGGGCCAGGCCGCGGATGTCGCGCTCGCTGGAGCATTCGATCATCAGCAGCGGGATCGGGCCTTCGGAGCGGGCCTGCAGGATCAGCAAGCCGTCGAACTTCAATGTGCCGACCAGCAACGATGCGGCCGCCATCAGCTCGCCGAGCAGTTGCGCGACCGGCTGCGGGTAGGCGTGTTTGGCCAGGACTTCGGCGTAGCTGAGCTCCAGCGAGACCAGTTCGCCACGGGTGTCGCTGTCATCGAAGATGAAGCGTTGGGTGAAGTCGTTATCCGCATGATCGGTCATAGGTCTGGGTATCTAAGTAGTGAAAATGGTTACAGGAAACAAAAAATTTGCCTTGCGCCACCCCGCGGGTGCGCAATGTTCAGCCATAAAAGGCATTTTATGAACAATCCGGGCCTGATCCAAGCAAGGTGGAACAAGCGCTGACGGAGTCCGGGTCGTTTCCCGCTCTGCACTGCTGGCAATGTGGTTATGGCCTACAGGTCAAAGACTGTGTGTGATTTTCGACGAGCGGCGGTTTGATCAACTTGATGCGGCCCGGGCGATCCACGCGATATGGGTGCGCGCCCCAGCAATTGCAAGTGTTCAGCTGAAGATGCGGTGGGGCCTGGCGAGTGCTGCGCACTCGTTCGCGGGCAAGCCACGCTCCCACAGGATAAGTACAACCCCTTGTGGGAGCGGGCTTGCCCGCGAAGACGGCCTACCAATCACTCGAGCAATATCTGCCTTACTCGTCATTGCTGCTGCCACGAAACTTGAACAAATCCCGCCGCTGCTTCTTGCTCGGCTTGCCGTCGGTGCTCACGCCCAGGGCCCCGGCCTTTCTTTGCGCCGCGGCCTCTTCGCGCTTGGCAATGCTGGCCTGGGTCTCGGCATACAAGGTCTGCGCTTCCGGCGCGCCACGACGTACAATCGACAACGCCTGAACCACCACCGTGCGCTCTTCGAAACCGGTGCGGATCACAAACTCATCGCCGACGCGTGGCTCTTTGCCCGGCTTGCAGCGTTCGCCCCGGCAATGCACCTTGCCGCTTTCAATCGCCGCCTTGGCCAAGGCGCGGGTTTTGTAAAATCGCGCAGCCCACAACCATTTATCGAGGCGGACTTTGTCGTCCTCTTCGTTTTTTTGTGCCATGGAATTTCCTCATTCTGAAATATTGGTGAACTGTACTACCGTTTCTGTCGTACCAAGAATTTCCCCGGCTCGGACTACAATGCTGACATTCCATAACCTCCTGGCGGGGCTGGAAATCCGGGCCGTAGATATCTGTCGCCTTTTAATCATTATTCTGCGTGAATACCGCGAATCCGGCCGCGTGCGGCCCGAGCGGTTTCTACCGGTTGAGCACTTTTGAAGACATTTGACCATTTGACCGTTGTCGGTCTGCGCGAGTGGATAGCGCTCCCGGATCTGGGAGTCGCGGGCCTTCGGGCAAAAATCGACACCGGTGCCAGCACCTCAAGCCTCCACGCTACTGAAATCGAGCCGTTCGAGCGCGATGGTGAGCAGTGGGTGCGCTTTACCGCCCACCTGGGTTCCGTCGTCCAACTGCGCCACCGACGCTGCGAAGCACCGCTGGTGACGATGAAAACCATTAAAAGCTCTAACGGTCACGCGCAGGTGCGATATGTGATCAGCACCACCCTGGCCCTTGGTGATCGGGTCTGGCGGGTCGAGTTCACACTCGCCTGCCGCAAATCCATGCGCTATCGCCTGCTGCTCGGTTCCAAAGCCCTGATCGACGGCCAGTTGGTGGTCAATCCGGGCATCAAGTATGTACAAGACAAGCCGGTGTTCCCGGTATCTACCTCCTCCACAGGTGTTGCATGAAGATCGCTGTGCTGTCGCGGAATCCGCGTCTGTATTCCACCCGTCGTCTGGTCGAAGCCGGTACCGAACGTGGTCATGAAATGGTGGTGGTCGATACCCTGCGCGCCTACATGAACATCGCCAGTCACAAGCCGCAGATCCACTACCGCGGCAAGCCACTGGAAGGTTTCGATGCGGTGATTCCACGGATCGGCGCGTCCGTGACGTTCTATGGCTGCGCGGTCCTGCGCCAGTTCGAAATGATGGGGGTGTTCCCGCTCAACGAATCGGTGGCCATTGCCCGTTCGCGAGACAAGCTGCGCTCGCTGCAATTGCTGTCCCGTCGGGGGATCGGTTTGCCGGTGACCGGGTTTGCCCACTCCCCCGATGATATTCCCGACCTGATCGAAATGGTCAACGGCGCGCCGTTGGTGATCAAGGTGCTGGAAGGCACCCAGGGCATCGGCGTGGTGCTGTGCGAAACCGCGACGGCGGCAGAGTCGGTGATCGAGGCGTTCATGGGCCTCAAGCAGAACATCATGGTTCAGGAGTACATCAAGGAAGCCGGTGGTGCGGACATTCGCTGCTTCGTCGTCGGTGACAAGGTGATTGCAGCCATGAAGCGCCAGGCCAAACCCGGTGAGTTTCGTTCCAACCTGCATCGCGGTGGCAGCGCGAGCCTGATCAAGATCACCCCGGAAGAGCGTATGACGGCGTTGCGTGCGGCGAAGGTCATGGGCCTGGCGGTGGCGGGTGTGGATATCCTGCGCTCCAATCACGGGCCGTTGGTGATGGAAGTGAACTCGTCGCCGGGGCTTGAGGGGATTGAGACCACCACCGGGAAGAATGTGGCGGGGATCATCATTGAGCATCTGGAAAAGAATGGTGGGCCGAATATGACTCGGACCAAGGGAAAGGGCTGAGGCTCATCTACTGTGGCGAGGGAGCTTGCTCCCGCTGGAGGCCGAAGGACTCCCAAATCCCACAATCGTGTTCTTGTACTTCAGACACGGTTGTCTGGTTTTGCGGCTGCTGCGCAGCCGAACGGGAGCAAGCTCCCTCGCCACAAAGGCCTCTGTGTTTTCTAAACGGCATCCCGCGGCAACATCAACCCCAAAGGCAAGCGCACCCGCGCCTCCAGCCCACCACCCGAACGGTTGCGCAACTCAACATTGCCGCCATGCATCGAAGCAATCCGCTTCACGATCGCCAGCCCTAACCCGGTGCCCTTGCCACCGCGTGCACGATCACCACGGGTGAACGGGTTGAAAATCGCCTCCAGCTCCGAGGGATCAATCCCGGCGCCACGGTCCATGACGCTCAGCACCACGTATGGCGCGGCGGTGTCACCCGAGACATAGGCCGCCACTTCCACACCGCTGCCCGCGTGATGCAACGCATTGCCGATCAGATTGTTCAGCAGTCGTTTCATCGACACACGACGCAACGGAAACGGCTGGATCGGCTCCAGGCGCAGCCGTACTTTTTCTTCATTCTGGTTGTAGGGCGCAGCGACCTCGCGGACCAGGTCGCTCAGGTCAACTTCTTCCACCGACTCGTCGCGCCCGTCGCGAATGAACGCCAGGAACTGATCGAGAATCGCGTCCATGTCTTCGATGTCGCGCACCATGTCGTCGGTCAGGTCGGTGCGATCGCCCATCAATTCCAGGGACAGGCGCAAGCGGGTCAACGGCGTGCGCAAGTCATGGGAAACCCCGGCCAGCATCAGTTCACGCTCGCGGCCGGCCTGTTCGACGTCTTCGGCCATCTGGTTGAAGGCGCGGTAGACCTCGGTCATCTCACTCGGTGTATCGCTGATCGGCAGGCGCACGCTGCGACCCTGACCGAGTTGCCGCGCGGCGTACACCAGGCGTTTTAGCGGCTGGTTGAGCTGGCTGACGAAGATCCATGCCGCCGCAGTGGACAGCAATCCAATAGCGAGGAACCAGCCAAGCACATTCCAGATTTTCTGACCGCGCAGTGGATGCGGATACAGCGGAACCTTGAGCCAGCCTTCACCCAGGCTTGGCGCTCGAACCCATAACGCTGGCGGCGCATGCATGCGCAATCGCACTTCGGTGTCAGCCCCCAGCTCAGCCTGCATTTGCCGCTGATAGATCTCACTGTAGGGCCAGTGTTGTTCGCCCTCCGGCACCCCGGCCCCCACCACTCGTATCAGGGGCACGGCACCAGCGATCTTGTCACGGTTTTCTTCATCGGCAGCCCAATAGGCACGCAGCGTCAGGGCGACACCATGGCTGTACTGGCGATCCACCAGAACATCTTCGTTCATCAGCAGATAAACCAGGGTCAGCGCCTTGGAGAAGAGAACGACGATGAGCACCAGCCAAAGGGTGCGGGAGAAGAAGCTCTGGGGGAACCAAACGGGGGTTTTCATGGATAACCGTTAAACACTTGCAGGAGCGAGCGATGCTCGCACATTGCGGATCGCGAGTCTGCGGACAGGATCAATTGATCCGCTGTCCGCATGGCCCGTTCCTACAAATCGCCAATCACTTGGTGGCGGTACCATCTGGAACAAACACGTAACCCACGCCCCAGACAGTCTGGATGTAACGCGGTTTGGACGGATCGGGCTCGATCATCCGGCGCAGACGGGAAATCTGCACATCGATGGAACGCTCCAGGGCATCCCACTCGCGGCCACGGGCCAGGTTCATCAATTTGTCGCGGGTCAGCGGCTGACGCGCGTTCATTACCAGGGCCTTGAGTACCGCGAACTCGCCGGTGGTGAGCATGTGCACTTCTTCGCCGCGCTTGAGCTCGCGGGTAGCCAGGGACAACTCGTAGTCACCGAAGGTCACGCTTTCGTCTTCGCTACCCGGGGCGCCCGGCACCGGAGCCGACTGGCGACGCAGGACCGCCTTGACGCGAGCCATCAGCTCATCCGGGTTGAACGGCTTGGCCAGGTAATCGTCGGCGCCCAGTTCCAGGCCCTTGATGCGGCTAAGCTCGTCGCCCTTGGCGGTGAGCATGATGATCGGAATCTGGTTGTTCGCGTTGCGCAGGCGGCGGCAGGCGGTCAGGCCGTCTTCGCCGGGCAACATCAGGTCGAGGACGACCAGGTTGAACACTTCGCGTGCCAGCAGGCGATCCATTTGCTCGGTGTTCGGTACGGCGCGGGCGCGGTAGCCCTTGCTGACGAAAAAACGTTCCAGCAGGCTACTCAGCCCCGGATCGTCGTCAACGATAAGAATTTTCTCGCCTTCAGCAGTTTGTGCAGTGCTGCTCATTGGATGCTCCTTTGATCTCGGCGCGCATTATGGCGTAGCTGCCGTTATACGCACCGTGTGCATTGTTAGCAGATTTTTCCTTTAGTGCCAGAAAACCGGCCATTGCACTGGCAATCCGTGATGCCCCCGAATGCCGTAACGCTGGTTATAATGCGCGGCCTTTTGTGTCAGGCAACATCAGACAGGTACTACAGGCGGACGCGAATTATTTTTATCGCGTCAGCAGTAATTGTTCGATTTCACGGGTCAACGCAATGCCTGTTGACCCAGGCAGCGGCGCTGGCCAGGCCGCTCAACCAGACTCGCGAAGGCCCTATTCCGCGCCTGCGAGCCTGCTTTCACAATTTGTCAGGTGGTTTTATGGACAGCATCAACAGCCGCATCGCCGAGGAACTCGGTGTACGCCCACAACAGGTCGAAGCGGCCGTCGCGCTACTCGATGAAGGCTCTACCGTTCCCTTCATCGCCCGTTACCGTAAAGAAGTGACCGGCAGCCTCGACGATACGCAATTGCGTCATCTGGAAGAGCGCCTGCGCTACCTGCGAGAACTCGACGAACGGCGTATCAGCATCCTTGCCAGCATCGAAGAGCAAGGCAAGCTGACTCCGCAACTTGAACGCGACATCAAGCTCGCCGACACCAAGACCCGTCTCGAAGACTTGTACCTGCCGTACAAGCAAAAGCGCCGCACCAAGGGCCAGATCGCCCTGGAAGCCGGCCTCGGCGAACTGGCTGACGGCCTGTTCAACGACCCGTCCCTGAGTCCGGAAACCGAAGCCGCGCGTTTCATCGACGCGGAAAAAGGCGTGGCCGATGTGAAGGCCGCCCTCGAAGGCGCCAAGTACATCCTCATGGAACGCTTCGCCGAAGACGCCGGCCTGCTGGACAAACTGCGCAACTACCTCAAGCAGGAAGCCACCCTCAGTGCCCGCGTGATCGCCGGCAAGGAAGAGGAAGGCGCCAAGTTCCGCGACTACTTCGAACACGACGAACCACTGAAAAGCATGCCGTCGCACCGCGCGCTGGCGATTTTCCGTGGCCGCAACGAAGGCATTCTCAGCTCCGCGCTGAAAGTCGGCGACGAACTGCCGGGCACCATGCATCCGTGCGAAGGCATGATCGGCCAGCAATTCGGCATCCAGAACCAGAACCGCGCCGCCGACAAATGGCTGGGCGAGGTGGTGCGCTGGACCTGGAAGGTCAAGCTATACACCCATCTGGAAACCGACCTGCTGGGCGAGCTGCGCGATGGCGCGGAAACCGAAGCGATCAACGTTTTCGCCCACAACCTGCACGACCTGTTGCTGTCGGCCCCGGCCGGCCCGCGCGCCACTTTGGGCCTCGACCCGGGCCTGCGTACTGGTTGCAAGGTCGCCGTGGTCGACTCCACTGGCAAGCTGCTGGATCACGCCACGGTTTACCCGCATGTGCCGCACAACAAGTGGGACCAGACCCTCGCCGTGCTCGCCGCCCTGTGCGCCAAGCATTCGGTGGACCTGATCGCCATCGGCAACGGCACCGCCAGCCGCGAGACCGACAAGCTGGCCGCCGAGCTGATCAAAAAATACCCGGCCATGAAAATGACCAAGGTCATGGTTTCCGAGGCCGGGGCTTCGGTTTACTCTGCGTCGGAGCTGGCTTCCAAGGAATTCCCGGACCTCGACGTGTCGATCCGTGGCGCCGTGTCGATTGCCCGTCGCCTGCAAGACCCGCTGGCCGAACTGGTGAAGATCGATCCGAAGTCCATCGGCGTCGGCCAGTACCAGCACGACGTATCGCAGCTCAAACTGGCCCGAGGCCTGGATGCAGTGGTCGAGGACTGTGTGAACGCCGTCGGCGTGGACGTGAATACCGCTTCCGTGGCGTTGCTGGCGCGAATCTCCGGCCTCAACGCGACCCTGGCGCAGAACATCGTCAGCCACCGTGACGAGCACGGCGCGTTCAAGACCCGCGCCGCGTTGAAGAAAGTCCCGCGCCTGGGCGAAAAAACCTTTGAACAGGCCGCCGGATTCCTGCGCGTGATGAACGGCGACAATCCCCTGGACGCCTCAGCGGTGCACCCGGAAGCCTATCCACTGGTGCAGCGTATCGCCGCCGAGACTGACCGCGATATTCGCTCGCTGATTGGCGACAGTGGTTTCCTCAAGCGCCTGGACCCGAAAAAATTCACCGACGAAACCTTCGGCTTGCCAACTGTCACCGACATCCTTCAGGAACTGGACAAGCCCGGCCGCGACCCGCGTCCCGAGTTCAAGACCGCCGAGTTCCAGGAAGGCGTCGAAGACCTCAAGGACCTGCAACTGGGCATGATCCTCGAAGGCGTCGTGACCAACGTGACCAACTTCGGTGCTTTCGTCGATATCGGCGTGCATCAAGACGGTTTGGTGCATATCTCCGCGCTTTCGGAGAAGTTCATCAAGGACCCACGAGAAGCGGTGAAGGCCGGTGACGTGGTGAAAGTGAAGGTCATGGAAATCGACATCCCGCGCAAACGCGTGGGCCTGTCGATGCGCATGAGCGACACCCCGGGCGAGAAAATCGACGGTGCTCGCGGCGCGCGTCCGGGGTCGGCGCCACGCCAGTCCCAGAACACTGTACCGCGCAAGGAAACCACCGCGGCCGCGCCGAGCAACAACGCCATGGCGTCGCTGTTCGCCAATGCCAAGCAGTTGAAGAAACGCTGATGGACATCCCTGCCGGTTACACCGAAAGCGCCTTTTTCAAGCTGCTGGGGTGTCGCTTGCACAGCCTGGAAACCGGGGTGGCGCAAGTCGCCCTGGGGCTGGAGCCGCAACTGCGCAATCGCGCCGAAAAGATGCACGGCGGGGCCTTGTTCAGCCTGGTGGACATTGCCATGGGGCTGGCCTGTTCCAGCACCCACGGCTTTGACCAGCAGAGCGCGACCATCGAGTGCAAGATCAACTACATCCGCGCCGTCTCTGACGGCGAGGTGATGTGCACGGCGCGGGTGATCCACCCGGGCCGCCGCACATTGGTGGTCGAGGCCGATGTGATGCAGGGCGACAAACTGGTCGTAAAAGCACAAGGCACGTTCGCTGTCCTGTAGCTAGACGTCATCGATTTGAGTTAATTTCGGCGTTGTGATCGCAGCGTCGAGCTTTTCTGTGGGAGCGCCTGTGGCGAGGGGGCTTGCCCCCGTTTGAGTGCGTAGCACTCACAATATCTTGGAACATCAGAGGTTTTGGGGCTGCTTCGCAGCCCAACGGGGGCAAGCCCCCTCGCCACAGGCCCGCTCCCACAGGGATTGCGTATCCTTCGCGTGCATCTGCCAGATTCAAGGATTGAAGTCGGCGGTTCCAAAAGGGCTTTGACAGCCCGAAAAACCAGGCGAAAACGCCAGTTTTAACTTCACCCTTGTAGACCGTCTTGCCCACCCCCATATTGGGGCGACTGACGCGTGAAGGAATCCAACTTGAGCGAACTTCTCAACCGCCGCCTGGCCCTGCTCGGCGAGCGCGCTAACCTATCTCTGCTCGAACAGTGCCTTCACGGCATCGAACGTGAATGCCTGCGCGTGACCGGCGAAGGTCGCCTGGCGCAAACGCCGCACCCGGAAGAATTGGGTTCCGCGCTGACCAACGAACAGATCACCACCGACTACTCCGAGTCGCTGCTGGAGTTCATCACTCCGGCCCTGCCCGACCCGGCGGACACGTTGGCGAGCCTGGACAGCATTCACCGCTTTGCCTACAGCAAGCTCGGCAACGAGTACCTGTGGAGTCCGTCGATGCCGTGCCCGTTGCCGGCCGAGGAGGACATCCCGATCGCCTACTACGGCACGTCCAACATCGGGCAACTCAAGTACGTGTACCGCAAGGGCCTGGCCCTGCGTTACGGCAAGACCATGCAATGCATTGCCGGCATCCACTACAATTTTTCCCTGCCGGAAAAACTCTGGCCATTGCTCAGGCAGGCCGAGGGCTTTGTCGGCACCGACCGCGATTTCCAGTCGTCGTCCTACATCGCGCTGATCCGCAACTTCCGCCGCTACAGCTGGCTGCTGATGTACCTGTTCGGTGCCTCGCCGGCACTGGACGCCGGCTTCCTGCGCGGTCGTTCGCATCAGTTGGAACAGCTGGACCCGCAAACCTTGTACCTGCCGTACGCCACCAGCCTGCGCATGAGCGACCTGGGTTACCAGAGCAACGCCCAGGCCGGCCTGACGCCGTGCTACAACGATCTGAACAGCTATACCGACAGCTTGCGCAAAGCGGTGGCCACGCCGTATCCGCCGTACGTCGAAGTCGGCACCCACCAGGATGGCGAGTGGGTGCAGCTCAACACCAACATCCTGCAGATCGAAAACGAGTACTACTCCAACATCCGCCCGAAACGCGTGACCTACACCGGTGAACGCCCGATCCAGGCGCTGGTGGCCCGCGGCATCCAGTACGTCGAAGTGCGCTGCCTGGACATCAACCCGTTCCTGCCGATGGGTATCGACCTCACCGAGTCGCGCTTCCTCGACGCGTTCCTGTTGTATTGCGCGCTCAATGACAGCCCGCTGCTGACCAACACCAGTTGCAGCAACGCGACCTCGAACTTCCTCAGCGTGGTCAAGGAAGGTCGTCGTCCGGGCCTGCAACTGCAACGGGAAGGCCAGCCGGTTGACCTGAAGGAATGGGCCGCTGAGCTGCTGGAAAATATTGCCCCACTGGCGGCGATGCTCGATCAGAGCCATGGCGGCGATGCCCACAGCAAGGCGCTGGACGCCCAGTTGGCCAAGGTCCAGGACCCGTCCCTGACGCCATCGGCACAGGTGTTGGCGGCCATGGCCGAGCACAAGGAGAGCTTTGCCCAGTTTTCCCTGCGCCAGAGCCAGGCCCATGCCGAGTTCTTCCGCAGCGAGCCGTTGGCGGCTGAGGAACAGGCGAAGTTTGAAGAGCGGGCGCGTTCGTCGTTGGCTCAGCAGGCTGAGCTGGAGCAGAACGAAGTCGGTGATTTCGATGTGTTCGTCGGGGCGTACCAGGCGAGCATTCTGGCGATCAGTAACTAAGCAGCCAAAGCAGGTCCCCTGTGGCGAGGGGGCTTGCCCCCGTTCGGCTGCGAAGCAGTCGTAATGCAGGCGACTGGTTTACCCGAAATACTGCGGTGTCGGATCTGGGACTGCTGCGCAGTCGAACGGGGGCAAGCCCCCTCGCCACAAGAGTCGCTCTTCAAGTATTCCCCTCATAAGCTAATTCGAAAAAGTTATTTATTTTCGAATTCTTATATCATTTAGTCTCCTTATCACGCCCACACCCGGTCGCCTGACAAGGAGCTTTCTGATGAAACTGACTTTCCCTCTACGCTTGCTGGCGGCCGCTACTTTGGCTACCGCGAGCTTTTTTGCCCAGGCGGCCGACTTCACCGTCGCCTACCAGACCACCGTTGACCCGGCGAAAGTCGCCCAGGCCGACGGTGCCTACGAAAAGGCCACCAAGGCCGATATCAGCTGGCGCAAATTCGACAATGGTGCCGATATCATCGCCGCCATCGCCTCCGGTGACGTACAGATCGGCTACCTCGGCTCCAGCCCCCTGACCGCCGCCATCACTCGCAAAGTCCCGGTAGAAACCTTCCTCATCGCCACCCAGATCGGCGCCGCCGAAGCCTTGGTCGCCCGCGACGGTTCCGGGATCAAGACCCCGCAAGACCTGATCGGCAAGAAGATCGCCGTGCCATTCGTGTCCACCGGTCACTACAGCCTGCTCGCCGCGCTCAAGCACTGGAACATCGATCCATCGAAAGTCACCGTACTCAATCTCGCCCCGCCAGCGATCATTGCCGCCTGGAAACGCGGCGATATCGACGCCACTTACGTCTGGGACCCGGCTCTCGGCGTCGCCAAGGAAAACGGCAAGGTACTGATCACCTCCGGCGAACTGGCCAAGTTCGGCGCACCGACCTTCGATGCCTGGATCGTGCGCAAGGATTTCGCCGAGAAGCACCCGGAGATCGTCACCGCGTTCGCCAAAGTGACCCTGGACGCCTACGCCGATTACCGCAAAGACCCGCAAGCCTGGCTCGCCAACCAGGGCAACGTCGACAAGCTGGTAAAACTGTCCGGCGCCAAGGCCAGCGACATTCCACTGCTGCTGCAAGGCAACGTCTACCCGTTGGCGGCTGATCAGGTCATCACCCTCGGTGCACCGACCACCAAGGCCATCACCGACACTGCGGCGTTCCTCAAGGAGCAAGGCAAGGTCGAGGCGGTACTGCCGGACTACGCGCCGTACGTCAGCGCCAAGTTCATCACCAACTGATCGGGAGTCAACGCGATGGCTTTGCTACAGCTGGAGCGCATCAGCGCACAGTACCCCGGCAACCCGGAACCGGTGTTGGCGGATATCTCCCTGAGCCTTGGGCCCCGGCAATTGCTGGTCGCCCTCGGCCCGTCCGGCAGTGGCAAGACTTCGCTGTTGAACCTGATTGCCGGTTTCGTCGAACCCAGCGCCGGGCGCATCACCCTCGACGGCGTGCCCGTCAAAGGCCCGAGTGCCGAGCGCGGCGTAGTGTTCCAGGACGACGCGCTGCTGCCGTGGCAAGACGTGCTGGCCAACGTCGGTTTCGGCCTGGAACTGGCCGGCATCGCCCGGAACAAACGCGAAGCTCGCGCCAGGGAGATGCTCGCCCTGGTCGATCTTTCCGGTTTTGAACAGCGCCGCATCTGGCAGCTTTCCGGTGGCCAGAAGCAGCGCGTCGGCCTGGCCCGCGCCCTCGCCGCCGACCCGCGCGTGTTGCTCATGGACGAACCGTTCGGTGCCCTCGACGCTTTCACCCGCGAACAGATGCAGGAACTGTTGCTGCAAATCTGGCAACGCACCGCCAAACCGGTGTTCCTCATTACCCACGACATCGAAGAGGCCGTGTTCCTCGCCACCGACCTGATTCTGTTGGCGCCCAACCCAGGGCAAATCGTCGAGCGCCTGAGCCTCGATTTCGGTCAGCGTTATGCCGCCGGTGAGTCGGCTCGCTCGATCAAGTCCGACCCGCGCTTTATCGAAACCCGCGAACACGTACTCGCCAAAGTGTTCTCCCAACGCAGCGCCGCCCAGCGGCAGGAGCGCGCATGAGCAGTTACGAAATCCCCGTCGCCGCGATCAAGACAGGCACTTCCCTGACACCGGCACGACGCAGCTTGAGCACTCGTTGGATCAGTGTACTGACGCTGGTCGCTCTTATTGTTATTTGGTGGGCCGTAACCGCGACCGGTTTGATCGAGCCGCTGTTCCTGCCGCCGCCCTCCGCCGTGCTGCAAAAAGGCTGGCTGCTGGCGACTTCGGGTTACATGGACTCAACCTTGTGGCAGCACCTCGGCGCGAGCCTTAGCCGCATCGGCCTGGGCCTCGGTTTTGCGATTCTCACCGCCGTGCCGGTGGGTATCGCCATCGGCGCCAATCGTATTGCCCGTGGTGTGCTCGATCCGCTGATCGAGTTCTACCGGCCGATTCCGCCGTTGGCCTACTTGCCACTGATCGTGATCTGGTGCGGTATTGGCGAATTGTCGAAAGTCCTGCTGATCTACCTGGCGATCTTCGCCCCGATTGCCATCGCCACCGCCACTGGTGTGCGCACGGTCGACCCGGCCAAATTGCGCGCCGCGCAGTCGTTGGGTGCTACTCGCGCACAGTTGATTCGCCACGTCATTTTGCCGAGTGCCTTGCCGGATATCTTGACCGGCGTGCGTATTGGTCTTGGTGTGGGTTGGTCGACGCTGGTCGCCGCCGAATTGATCGCCGCCACCAGCGGCCTGGGCTTCATGGTGCAGTCGGCCGCGCAGTTCCTGGTCACCGATGTGGTGGTCCTGGGGATTCTGGTGATCGCACTGATCGCCTTCGCCATGGAATTGGGCCTGCGTGCCCTGCAACGCAAGCTGGTGCCGTGGCACGGCCAGGCCCACTGAATATTCAACATGTGGGAGTGGGCTTGCTCGCGAATACAGAGTGTCAGGCAACTTTGCTGTGACTGATACACCGCTTTCGCGAGCAAGCCCGCTCCCACAAAAAGCACGGCCTCGGAATTTTAAGAGAACCACCATGAGCCAGTTGACCATCGTCCCCTTAAGCTCCGCCCTCGGCGCGCAAATCAGCGGCGTCGACATCAGCCAGGCGCTGAGTGCGGAACAACGCGACACCATCGAACAAGCGCTGCTCAAACATCAAGTTCTGTTCTTCCGTGACCAACCCATCACGCCACAACAACAGGCGCGATTCGCGGCGAACTTTGGCGACCTGCACATTCACCCGATCTACCCCAATGTGCCGGAACAGCCGGAAGTGCTGATCCTCGACACCGCCGTCACCGACGTGCGCGACAACGCGATCTGGCATACCGATGTGACCTTCCTGCCGACCCCGGCCATGGGCGCGGTGCTCAGCGCCAAGCTGCTGCCAGAGTTTGGCGGCGATACGTTGTGGGCCAGCGGGATTGCGGCGTATGAAGCCCTGTCGGCGCCGATGAAAACCTTGTTCGAAGGCCTGACCGCCACCCACGACTTCACCCGCTCATTCCCGCTGGAGCGCTATGGCAACACGCCCGAGGCGCTGGCCCAGTGGGAAGAAGCACGGCGCAAGAATCCACCGCTGTCGCACCCGGTGATCCGCACACACCCGGTCAGCGGGCGCCGCTCGCTGTTCGTCAATGAAGGCTTCACCTCGAAGATCAACGAGCTGTCGGAAACCGAGAGCGAGGCGATTCTGAAGTTTCTGTTCGCCCATTCAACGCGCCCGGAATTCACCATTCGCTGGCGCTGGCAGCAGGACGACATTGCGTTCTGGGATAACCGCGTGACCCAGCATTACGCGGTCGATGATTACCGGCCGGCGCGGCGGGTGATGCAGCGGGCGACAGTGTTGGGGGATGTGCCGTTTTTTCGCTGAATCCTGAAATCTTTGCTGTCAGGACTGGCCTCTTCGCGAGCAAGCCCGCTCCCACATTTGGAATGCGTTCCAATGTGGGAGCGGGCTTGCTCGCGAAAGCGATCTGAAAGGCGCAAAAAATCTGCCGCCTAACACTCACTCAGCCGTTGAAGGCTTCTCCCAAAGATTGATCCCGCCCTCCTGGGCAAACCGGTCAATCTCCGCCAGTTCCTCTGCACTGAAGCTCAGGTTCTTCAACGCCCCGACGTTCTCGATGATCTGCTCCGGCCGGCTCGCGCCGATCAGTGCCGAGGTCACCCGTGGATCGCGCAGGGTCCAGGCCAGCGCCAGTTGCGCCAGGCTCTGGCCACGGCGCTTGGCGATTTCATTGAGTGCCCGCACCTGGGCGATGTTCGCCTCGGACAAGTGCGACGCCTGCAACGAAGCGCCGCCCGGACGGTTGACCCGCGCATCCGCCGGCACGCCGTTGAGGTACTTGTCGGTCAGCAGCCCCTGCGCCAGCGGTGTGAAGGCAATCACGCCGGTGCCGAGTTCGTCGGTGGTATCCAGCAGGTCTTTTTCCACCCAGCGATTGAGCAGGTTGTAGGCCGGCTGGTGAATCAGCAACGGCACTTTCCACTCTTTGAGCAATGCCGCCATTTCCCTGGTTTTCACCCCGGAATAGGACGAGATGCCGATGTACAACGCCTTGCCCTGCTGCACTGCTGTGGCAAGTGCGCTGGCGGTTTCTTCCAGTGGCGTGTCCGGATCGAAACGGTGGGAGTAGAAGATGTCGACGTAGTCCACGCCCAGGCGTTGCAGGCTCTGGTCGAGGCTGGCCAGCACGTATTTGCGCGAACCGCCGCCCTGACCGTAAGGGCCGGGCCACATGTCCCAACCGGCCTTGCTGGAAATGATCAATTCGTCGCGGTACTGCTTGAAGTCTTCGCGCAGCAAACGGCCGAAGTTGATCTCGGCGCTGCCGTACGGTGGGCCATAGTTGTTGGCCAGGTCGAAATGGTTGATGCCCTGGTCGAACGCCGTGCGCAGCAATGCGCGCTGGGTATCGATCGGCGTGCTGTCGCCAAAGTTGTGCCACAGGCCCAACGACAGCGCCGGCAGCACCAGCCCGCTGCGGCCCACGCGGCGGTAAGGGATGGAGTCGTAGCGGTTTTCGGCAGCGGTGTAAGTCATCGAATCCTCTCTTGTCGGTCTTGAATCTGGTATCGACTGCTTCGCCAGTCGCCCAGCATACGCCCGGACAGAGGCCAAAAAACCCGGGATTCGACTAAATGCTGAAACGTTTCACAAAAATTTGATCGGTGCGCGGAATTCAACAAATCAACGATAGGCTTGCGTGATCAGGCACGGCAGGAACAAAGTCGCAAAAGCAACGAAGAGGCGACACCGATCGCAGGGATGGAGTAAGCCATGCATACCACAATCATCATCACCTTCGGCCTGGTCCTGCTCGCGATGATGCTGTTCATCGGCGAGAAAATCGGCTTCAGCCGTCAGACCCTCACCTACAGTTTCGTGATCCTGTGGCTGGCGTTGACGGTGATCAACGGCGCCATCGGCATCGTGTCCGCCGGTCAGTCGCTGAGTACGGAACTGGGGATAGGCACGATGGTGTTCAGCATTCCGGTGGCGGCGCTGGTGTTGTTCATGGTGCTGAGCGCCGAGAGCTGAAAAGCCCCGGCGCCCTGCCCGCGATCAACGCACCAGATGCAGGAACTGCATGTGCCGTTCGTACTGGTCGAGGATGTCGTTGATGATCTGCTCCTTGGTGTAGCCCACCAGATCGTAGTCCTGACTGCCCTCGCTCAAGTGCACTTCGGCCCGGTAGTAACGGCGATTGTTGAGCTGCTTGGAACCCATGCCGCCACGGGCAAACGATGGCGTGAAATAACCGCGCATCTGCACCTGATAAACAAACGGATGTTGATCACCGTGGCCGATTTCCAGGCTGACGCTGTCATGGGCCGGGTCCGGGTGCAGGGCCACGTGCAAGCCCTTTTCGCGGAACACCGCAGACACTTCGTCAATCGCCGGGCGCACCGTCGTATCGAGGAAACGATAAACCTCGTCCCGCGACGGGAAATGCACGGCCTGACTCAAGCGTTGCCGCCAACCGCCGCGCCGTGATCCGGACACCGGCGCCAGGGAATGCATCTGTGCAATCTGCTTCTGCGATTCCAGATAAAACGCCTTGTGCAGCCCCCACATCATCAACAACAGAATCAGCGAGAACGGCAGCGAGGTCAGCACCACCGCCGACTTCAACGCATCGATGCTGCCGGAGAACAGCAGCGCGCTGGTCACCAGCGCAGTCATTGCGCCCCAGAACACCCGCAGCCATTTCGGTCCGTCTTCATCGGGATTGCCGCCCTTGGCGGACAGCGTCGAGAGCACCACGGTGCCGGAGTCGGCAGAGGTGACGAAGAACACGAAGCTGATGAACACCGTGACCGCGATCACGGTTTTGCTCCACGGGTAGGTTTCCAGCAGCAGGTAGAGCGTCATCGACGGGTTGTCGATGGCCGACATGCCAAGCGCGCTCATGCCGTGATTGAGTACCTGGTCGATGGCGCTGTTGCCGAAGATCGACATCCACGCCAGGGTGAAGCCGAGCGGAATCAGCAGCACGCCGAAGACGAATTCGCGGATGGTGCGGCCACGGGAAATCCGTGCGATGAACAAGCCCACGAACGGCGACCATGCGATCCACCAGGCCCAGTAGAACACCGTCCAGCCGCCCAGCCAGTCGCTGGGTTTGTCGTAGGCGTACAGGTCGAAACTCTTCATCGGCAAGGCGCCGAGGTAATCGCCGAGGTTCTGGATCAGGGTATTGAGCAAGTGCTGGGTAGGGCCGGCGAACAGCACGAACAGCAACAGCGCGCAGGCCAGCAGCATGTTGATGTCGGACATGACCCGTACGCCCTTGTCGACGCCGGATACGGCAACGATGATCGCCGCACCCATCATCAAGGTGATCAGGCCGACCTGAATCCATTGGGTGTGGGCGATGCCGAACAGGTAGTCCAGGCCCGAGTTGAGGTGCAACACGCCAAAGCCCATGTCGGCACCGAGGCCGAACACCGTGGCGATGATGCCGAAGCCGTCCACCGCGTAACCGATGGGACCATTGATGCGCTTGCCGATCAGCGGATACAGCGCCGAGCGCAGGGCCAGTGGCAGGTTATGCCGGTAGGCAAAGTAGGCCAGCGCCATGCCGACAAAGGCGAACACGCCCCAGCCATGCAGGCCCCAGTGCAGAAACAGAATCTGCATCGCCTGGCGCGCCGCATCCGCCGTCCCGGCCTCGCCTTGGGGCGGTTGCAGCATGTGGGTCAGGGGCTCGGACACGCAGAAGAAAAACAGGGTGATGCTGATCCCGGCGGCGAACAGCATGCCGGCCCAGGACAGATAACTGAATTCGGGTTCGTCGTGGTCGGCACCGAGTTTGATCTTGCCGTAGCCAGACAAGGCGGTGACCACCACGAAGACCAGATACAGGGTCATCGCCAGCAGGTAATACCAGCCGACCGTATTGGCCGCCCAGTTTTGCGCCGCCAGCAACCAGGCACCGGCCTGCTCGGGCATGGCGATGACAACGACACCAAACAACAGAATGAAACTCGCCGAGAACCAGAACACTGGCGGATTCATGCGGACCAGACCGCTTGGAGGGATGGACGATGCACTCATGTACGGTGCACCTCGAAGGGGAAAAACGTGGCTGTAGAAATCGGACTCAGCAAAGGCAAGCCTCCTGTTGTGAGCGGGCAGCGAACCACCGGTTTAACTTGAATGAACGTTCAAGTTAAACATGGATAGGGGGCTAAGGACTAATCGCAGGGCTCGGCGGTACTGGTTGTACGCTAGCTCAAGGGAGGAAATTTGGTGGATATAAAAGCTTCGCGAGCAAGCCCGCTCCCACAGGGGAGCGCATTCCAATGTGGGAGCGGGCTTGCTCGCGAAGAGGCCAGTACAGTCAGTGAAGAGTCAGAAACCTACTTCTGAGCCCCATCATCATGCTGCAGGTTCGCCTGGGTCAGGTTACTGCCCGCCGGCACGCTGCGGGTCAGCCAGACGTTGCCGCCGATGGTCGAGCCCTGGCCGATGGTGATCCGCCCCAGAATCGTCGCACCGGCATAAATCACCACGTCATCCTCGACAATCGGATGTCGCGGCTGGCCTTTCTGCAACTGACCGTCTTCGTCCGCCGGGAAGCGCTTGGCACCCAGGGTCACCGCCTGATAAATCCGCACGCGCTCGCCGATGATCGCCGTCTCGCCAATCACCACACCTGTACCGTGGTCGATGAAGAAACTGCGGCCAATCTGCGCGCCGGGGTGGATGTCGATGCCGGTGGCCGAGTGGGCGATTTCCGCACTGATCCGCGCCAGCAACGGCAGCCCGGCGCGGTACAAATGGTGGGCCAGGCGATGATGAATCACCGCCAGAATCCCCGGGTAGCACAACAGCACTTCATCGACACTACGCGCCGCCGGGTCACCGTGATAAGCCGCCAACACGTCGGTGTCCAACAGGCTGCGCAACCCCGGCAGGGCGAGGGCGAAGTCTTGAATGATCTGGATGGTCTTGGCTTCGACCTCGGTCTCGGCCTGGGCACTGTGGCGCGCGGCGTAGCGCAACTCGAGTCGCGCCTGGGCCAACAGCGCGTTCAGCGCCACATCCAGGGTATGGCCGACGTAGAAGTCTTCGCTCTCCTCGCGCAGGTCAACCGGCCCCAGGCGCATCGGGAACAGTGCGCCGCACAAGGCTTCGAGAATCTCCGCCATCGCCGCCCGGGAGGGCAGCTCGCGACCGCCCTGCTCGGTACTGGCACGGCCATTTTGTACACGCCACTGTTCACGTGCCGTGCGCAGCTGGCTGACGATGCTCTGCAATTGCCAATGGCTGGAACGCTCACTCACGGTAAAAAACTCCTCACGGGCGACCGGACTGTCTGGCCGCACTGACGGCGATTACTTTACGGCAAGGGTCGCGAGGCAAATTAAGAACCAATAGTGCTGTACTCAGTACGATTAGCTATAAGCGATTGGCGGTTGCCCAGGCTTTGGGGCGTGCCTATAGTCCTGAGATCTTCAACGGCCAGTACGGACCCATGATCAAACAACAGCTCGCCCGCTTTAACCGCCTCGACCTGCTCGGTCAGCCAACCGCCCTGGAAAAACTCGAACGCCTGTCGACCTGGCTGGGCCGAGACCTGTACGTCAAGCGCGATGACCTGACGCCGCTGGCGATGGGCGGCAACAAGCTGCGCAAACTCGAGTACCTGGCCGCCGATGCGCTGGCCCAGGGCGCCGACACCTTGATTACCGCCGGCGCGTTGCAATCGAACCATGTGCGCCAGACCGCGGCCATTGCGGCCAAACTGGGCTTGGGCTGCGTAGCCCTTCTGGAAAACCCCCTCGGCACCAATGACAGCAACTACACCGGCAACGGCAACCGACTGCTGCTCGACTTGTTCGATGCCAAGGTCGAACTGGTGGAAAACCTCGACAACGCCGACGAGCAATTGCAAGCCCTGGCCAGCCGTCTGCGCAGTAACGGCAAGAAGCCGTACGTGGTACCGATCGGTGGCTCCAATGCGCTGGGCGCCCTGGGCTATGTGCGCGCCGGGCTGGAACTGGCCGAGCAGATCAAGGACACCGGCCTGACCTTCGCCGCCGTGGTTTTGGCCTCGGGCAGCGCCGGTACCCACAGCGGTCTGGCACTGGCCTTGAGTGAAGCACTGCCGGATCTGCCAGTTATCGGCGTGACGGTTTCGCGCAGCGATGAAGACCAGCGACCGAAAGTTCAAGGCCTGGCCGAACGCACCGCCGAGTTGCTGGGTGTGAGCCTGCCGGATGCATTCAAAGTCGAGTTGTGGGATGAATATTTCGCCCCGCGCTATGGCGAACCGAATGCCGGGACACTGGCGGCGGTGAAGCTGCTGGCGGGTCAGGAAGGCTTGCTGCTGGACCCGGTCTACACTGGCAAGGCCATGGCAGGATTGCTGGACGGGATCGGGCGTCAGCGTTTCGACGAAGGCCCGATTATCTTCCTGCACACCGGCGGGGCTCCGGCGTTGTTTGCCTATAAGGATTATCTGACTGGCTGACGCACTTTTTGTGGAGCGGGGCTTTTGTGGCGAGGGGGCTTGCCCCCGTTGGGGTGCGAAGCGCCCCTGAAACCTGCAACTGTGTAGTTTCAGAATTTACGACTGCTGCGCAGCCGAGCGGGGGCAAGCCCCCTCGCCACAAAGGATCGCATGTATATTCCGTAATTGCATAACAAACAGAATATTTATTATTTTCCTATCTAACGACGCCATCTTATAGTCACGCCGCAGGCGAATTTGCAGCGAGACGCATAAGCTGCATTAGGGCAGGATATCGCAGTCGTCCGAATCCCGAATTTGCCAACTTTCCTTAAGCGTCTTCCATAAGAAAACACAGGGGCTTGTCATGAATTTTTCCGCACTACGTCGCAATCTGCTGGTGGGCTCGCTGGGCCTGGCACTGAGCGCTGGCCTGATTGGCCAAGCCGTTGCCGGTGAGCAACTGCAAAAGATCAAAGACGCCGGCGTGATCAACGTCGGCCTGGAAGGCACCTACCCACCGTTCAGTTTCGTCGACGCCGACGGCAAACTGGCCGGCTTCGAAGTCGAATTCTCCGAAGCCCTGGCCAAAGAGCTGGGCGTGAAGGTCAAGCTGCAACCGACCAAATGGGACGGCATCCTCGCTGCTCTGGAATCCAAGCGCCTGGACGCAGTGATCAACCAGGTGACCATCTCCGAAGAGCGCAAGAAGAAGTATGACTTCTCCGAGCCCTACACCGTTTCCGGGATTCAGGCGCTGGTGCTGACGAAGAAGGCCGCCGAGCTGAACATCAAGTCCGCCGCTGACCTGTCTGGCAAGAAAGTCGGCGTAGGCCTGGGCACCAACTACGAAGAGTGGGTCAAGGCCAATGTGCCGACCGCTGACATCCGCACCTACGAAGATGATCCGACCAAGTTCCAGGACCTGCGTGTCGGCCGTATCGACGCCATCCTGATCGACCGCCTGGCCGCACTGGAATACGCCAAGAAAGCCAAGGACACCACCGCCGCCGGTGATGCGTTCTCCCGTCAGGAAGCCGGCATTGCCCTGCGCAAAGGCGAGCCTGAACTGCTGGCCGCGGTGAACAAGGCAATCGACAAGCTGCGCGCCGATGGCACCCTGAAAAAGCTCTCGGAAAAATACTTCAACGCTGACGTCACTCAATAATGGAAGAAGCTTTTCAACTCGCGCTGGACTCCGCGCCCTTTCTGCTCAAGGGCGCGTACTACACGGTGATCCTCAGCCTGGGCGGGATGTTCTTCGGCCTGGTGATGGGGTTCGGCCTGGCGCTGATGCGCCTGTCGCGCTTCAAACTGGTGAGCTGGATCGCCCGCATCTACGTGTCGTTCTTTCGCGGCACGCCGTTGCTGGTGCAACTGTTCGTGATCTATTACGGCTTGCCGCAATTGGGTCTGGAACTTGATCCGCTGCCGGCGGCCCTGATCGGCTTCTCGCTGAACATGGCCGCCTACGCCTGTGAAATCCTGCGTGCCGCGATCAGCTCCATCGAACGCGGCCAGTGGGAAGCCGCTGCCAGTATCGGCATGACCCGCGCGCAAACCCTGCGCCGGGCCATCCTGCCGCAGGCGATGCGCACCGCATTGCCGCCGCTGGGCAACAGCTTCATTTCACTGGTCAAGGACACCGCGCTGGCCGCCACCATCCAGGTGCCGGAACTGTTCCGCCAGGCGCAACTGATCACCGCACGAACCTTCGAAATCTTCACCATGTATCTTGCCGCCGCACTGATCTACTGGATCCTGGCCACGGTGCTGTCGCACCTGCAGAACCAGCTGGAAGCGCGGGTCAATCGGCACGACCAGGAGTCCTGACCCAATGATTGTCGTGGAAAAACTGACAAAGCAGTTCAAGGGTCAAGTCGTGCTCAACGGCATCGATCTTGAAGTCAAGGAAGGCGAGGTGGTGGCGATCATCGGCCCCAGCGGTTCGGGCAAGACCACCTTCCTGCGTTGCCTGAATTTCCTGGAAGAACCCACCAGCGGCCGGATCAAGGTCGGCGATATCGAAATCGATACCAGCCGCCCCCTGAACCAGCAACAGAGCCTGGTGCGCCGTTTGCGCCAGCATGTGGGTTTCGTCTTCCAGAACTTCAACCTGTTCCCCCATCGCACGGCGCTGGAAAACGTCATCGAAGGCCCGATCGTGGTCAAGAAGACCCCACACGCCGACGCCGTTGCCTTGGGTAAAAAGCTCTTGGCCAAGGTTGGCCTGGCAGGCAAGGAGGATGCTTACCCACGTCGCCTCTCCGGAGGCCAGCAACAGCGCGTGGCGATTGCCCGGGCGCTGGCGATGGAACCGGAAGTGATCCTGTTCGACGAGCCAACCTCGGCCCTCGACCCGGAGTTGGTGGGTGAGGTGCTGGCGACCATTCGCGGCCTGGCCGAAGAGAAGCGCACCATGGTGATCGTCACCCACGAAATGGGTTTTGCCCGGGACGTGGCCAACCGGGTGGTGTTTTTCGACAAAGGCGTGATCGTCGAGCAAGGCGAAGCGAAGGCGTTGTTTGCCAACCCGAAAGAAGAACGGACCAAACAGTTCCTGAGCAAATTCCTGAATAACGCTCATAACTAACAACCTGCGCGACAACGGCAAACTTCCAAGGATGGAAGTTACCCCACCATCAAAACACCCCTCATTAGTACCAGACTAAATTTTTCTGTTCGACAGACCTGTCTTGTACGTACGCGCGCTACATATATATGCATCACAACAATTAAACAGCGCTAATCAAATCAGATCATCTGTCGCAGAGCGGAGCCGAAGACTTGCACAAACCAGCCAGTATCACTCGGCTTTGAGCAGATAAAGTCGACAAGCAGGCATGGTTTACTTACTTGAAGCCGTAGGAACTTTCTGAATAGCACAACACACCACCCACAACTAACAAATCCTGTTGACACTTGATCTCCTTAACTCTTATCTAGTCTCCAGCCAGCGACATTCATCACGCTTCAATCATTATTTCAACTCAAACTAATGATTGAATTTTCTGTTCGAATTTAGTTTTTGATATTCCAGAAACGGACTTCGTTGCAAGACTTCAAGGAGACTTCATGAACAGCACCCCGAACAAATCCGGGCTTGCAGCCCCGACCCTGGCGCAATCCAACAAGACCGGCATCAACGTCACTTGCGCGGCGCACCTGCTGATCGACGTGGCGCCCTACCCCACGATGGACACCGGTGACCTGATCGAGCTGTTCTGGGACAACTGCTACGTGGCCTCGCGCGTGCTGACGGCCAATGATGTCGGGCAATCGGTACAACTGCGGGTGCCTGAAAGTTTTGTCGCTAACGGGACTTCGCGCATTCACTACCGGGTCATGCAGGTTGGCCTGGGTCCGGCGATATCGGCCAGCCGCAACGTGCAGATCAAACTCGACTGTCCCGGCGGCCAACCCTCCGCGCTATGCGGCGATGAAAACCAGTGCCTGGCACCCGTGGGTTTACCCGACGCGATTCGCCGTCATGGGGTGAATCCGAATCAGATCAAACGCGGCGTTCCCTTGACCATCGAGCCGTACCTGAACATGGCCGTCGACGACGAAATCACCCTGCGTTGGGGGGATGTGCGCATGGATCTGCCACGGCTCAAGTCCGCCGATGTGGGCCAGCCGATCCAGGTCTGGATACCACCGGCCATCATTCTTGAAGCCGGCGAAGACCTGCGGCTGGAAGTGACGTACTGCATTCTCGACAGGGTGGGCAACAACTCCCGCTGGGCACCGGCCCGTACGCTGAAGATCGGATGTGCCAATCCTTATCTGAGAGTCCCCCCGAAGCAGTGTCTCAAAGCGGCTGAATCGCGCAAGCAATGAGCACCGCTTCTGGGCGAGGGGGCTTGCCCCCGTTCGGCTGCGCAGCAGTCGTAAATTCTGTAACCGTGGTTCATCTGAAACAACGCGGTGGCAGAAATGGGGGGCGCTGCGCACCCCAACGGGGGTAAGCCCCCTCGCCACAGGGATTGCGTTCCCCCCCGAGAACACCCTTCTATACATATTCCTAAAAGTTAGTTCATAAATTTTTTATACACGTTTAGGGTATATGCACCGGACCACCGGACATTCTTGTTTTCCTGCGCGGCCACAAGCGGCGCTTCCATGAGATGTGAGGTAGGTATGGTCCGGAACACAATCACCCCAGTGCAGATCGCCAGGGCATTGCGTGCAGCCAAGGAGCGGCACTGATGTCCAGTCTGGCAGATGCAATCGTCCAGAGTGACCTGGACATCGCCCCGTTGTTGTTGCCCGCACAAGTCTTGAGCAACGATGCCCAAGCCATCACGGCGGCCCACGAACTGGCGCAAGTCGCGCGCCTGCAAGCGGGCAAACGCGACCGGCAGCGCAAGCTCCCCTGGTCTGAAATCGAACAGTTCACCCGCAGCGGCCTGGGCAGCATTTCCATTCCCCGCGAGTACGGTGGCCCGCAGGTTTCGTTCGTCACCCTGGCCGAGGTCTTCGCGATCATTTCCGCCGCCGACCCGGCGCTCGGGCAGATCCCGCAAAACCAGTTCGGCATTCTCAACCTGATACTCGGCAGCGCCACCGAAGCGCAGAAAAGACAACTGTTCAAAAGCGTCCTCGAGGGCTGGCGCATCGGCAATGCCGGACCGGAACGCGGCACCAAAAACACCCTGGAACTGAAGGCGCGCATCACCGCTGACGGCGTCCTCAACGGCCAGAAGTTCTATTCTACTGGTGCACTGTTCGCCCATTGGGTCGCGGTCAAAGCATTGAACGACGACGGCAAGCAAGTGCTGGCATTCATCCGTCGCGGCACGCCGGGATTGCGCATTGTCGACGACTGGTCCGGCTTTGGTCAGCGCACCACCGCCAGCGGCACGATTTTGCTCAACAACGTGCAGGTCGACTCCGAACTGGTTGTGGATAACTGGAAGATCAACGACACGCCGAACATCCAGGGTGCCGTCTCACAGCTGATTCAAGCGGCCATCGACGCCGGTATCGCCCGAGGCGCCATCGACGACGCCATCGATTTCGTGAAAACCCGCGCCCGTCCATGGATCGACGCCAATGTCGAACGGGCCAGCGATGACCTGTACGTGATCGCCGACATCGGCAAGCTGAAAATCGAATTGCACGCCGCCGAAGCGTTGCTGCGCAAGGCCGGGCAGGTGCTCGATCAGGTCAATGCCGCGCCGCTCACCGCCGAGTCGGCCGCCCGTGCCTCGATTGCCGTCGCCGAAGCCAAAGTACTGACCACAGAGATTTCGTTGCAGGCCAGCGAAAAGCTCTTCGAACTGGCCGGCAGCCGCGCGACCCTCGCTGAATTCAACCTCGACCGCCACTGGCGCAACGCACGGGTGCACACCCTGCACGATCCGGTGCGCTGGAAGTACCACGCCATCGGCGCCTATCGCCTCAACGGCACGCTGCCTAATCGCCATTCCTGGATTTAACGACCAGACATCTGGAGAAGCATATGAGCATTTCTCACCCCGTCGCGGTCATTACCAGCGATGAGCAAGCCCTGATCATTGCCAGCGACCTGGCCGAAGACTTCAAACGCGACAGCGCCCTGCGCGACCGCGAGCGCCGTTTGCCGCACCCGGAACTGGAAGTGTTTTCCCGCTCGGGCCTGTGGGGCATCAGTGTGCCGAAAGAATACGGCGGCGCTGGTGTTTCCAACGTCACTTTGGCCAAGGTCATCGCCTTGATCGCTCAAGCCGACGGCTCGCTCGGGCAGATCCCCCAGAACCATTTCTACGCCCTCGAAGTGCTGCGCGTGAACGGCTCACACGAGCAGAAAAAACGTCTTTATGCCGAAGTACTGGCCGGCCAGCGCTTCGGTAATGCCCTCGCCGAACTCGGCACCAAAACCGCACACGATCGCGTCACCAGCCTGACTCGCGACGGCAGCGGCTACCGCATCAACGGTCGCAAGTTCTACGCCACGGGCGCGATCTACGCCCAGCGCATTCCCACTTCGGTAGTGGATGAAAACGGCGTGCAGCAACTGGCATTCGTCCCGCGCAACAGCAAGGGCCTGAGCGTGATCGACGACTGGAGCGGCTTCGGTCAGCGCACCACCGGCAGCGGTTCGGTAGTGTTCGAAGACGTCTACGTCGCGGCCGAGGATGTCATCCCCTTTCAAAGTGCCTTCGAGCGTCCGACCCCGGTCGGCCCGCTGGCGCAGATTCTCCATGCCGCCATCGACACCGGTATCGCCCGCGCCGCCTATGAAGATGCGCTGCACTTCGTGCGCACGAAAACCCGGCCGTGGATCGACGCCACCCACGAAAAGGCCACGGACGACCCACTGACCCTCAAGAGCTTCGGCCACCTGAGCATTCGCCTGCACGCCGCCGAAGCGCTTCTGGATCGGGCCGGTGAGTACCTCGACAAGGCCCAGGCCGAGACGAATGCCGAGACCGTCGCGGCCGCATCGATTGCCGTCGCCGAAGCCCGCGCCCTGAGCACCGAAATTTCCCTGGCCGCCGGCAGCACGCTGTTCGAACTGGCCGGAAGCCAGGCGACCTTGATCGAACACGGCCTCGACCGCCACTGGCGCAACGCCCGGGTGCATACCCTGCACGACCCGGTGCGCTGGAAGTACCACGCCGTCGGCAATTACTACCTCAACGATGAAAACCCGCCACTGCGGGGGACCATTTGATGACCGCCGCGAAAAAGAAAATCCTGCTCAATGCCTTCAACATGAACTGCATCGGGCACATCAACCATGGCTTGTGGACGCACCCGCGCGACACGTCAACGCGCTACAACACAATCGAATACTGGACCGAACTGGCGCAGTTGCTGGAGCGCGGGCTGTTCGACGGCCTGTTCATCGCCGACATCGTCGGGGTCTACGACGTCTACCAGAACTCGGTGGACATGCCGTTGAAAGAGTCGATCCAGTTGCCGGTCAATGATCCGCTTCTACTGGTATCCGCGATGGCTGCGGTGACGAAAAACCTCGGTTTCGGCCTGACCGCCAACCTCACCTACGAGGCGCCGTACCTGTTCGCCCGACGCCTGTCGACCCTGGATCACCTGAGCCGTGGCCGGGTCGGCTGGAACATCGTCACCGGCTATCTCGACAGCGCCGCCAAGGCCATGGGCCTGAACGAACAGGTCGAACATGACCGGCGCTACGACCAGGCCGACGAGTACCTGGAGGTGCTCTACAAACTTTTGGAAGGCAGCTGGGAAAACGGCGCGGTGTTGAACGATCCTCAGCAGCGGATCTACGCGCAGCCTGAGAAAGTGCACAAGGTCGAGCACAAGGGCGAGTTCTATCAAGTCGAGGGCTATCACCTAAGTGAACCCTCGCCGCAGCGCACGCCGGTGCTGTTCCAGGCCGGCAGCTCGGATCGCGGCCTGTTGTTCGCCGGGCGACATGCCGAGTGCGTGTTCATCAGTGGCCAGACCAAGGCGTCGACCAAGGTGCAGGTGGACAAGGTGCGCGCCAGCGCCATCGAAGCCGGGCGCAACCCCGAGGACATCAAGGTGTTCATGGGCTTGAACGTGATCGTTGGCGCAACCGAAGAGCTGGCCTGGGCCAAGCACGCCGAATACCTCAGCTACGCCAGTGCCGAAGCTGGCGTGGCGCATTTCTCGGCGTCCACTGGGATCGATTTTTCCCAATATGAAATCGACGAACCGATCCAGTACGTGAAGAGCAACGCGATCCAGTCCGCCACCAAGCACCTGCAAAACAACGACTGGACCCGACGCAAGTTGCTGGAGCAACACGCCCTCGGCGGTCGCTACATCACCGTGGTCGGTTCACCTGAACAGGTGGCCGATGAGCTGGAATCCTGGATAGCCGAAACCGGGCTGGATGGCTTCAACCTGACCCGCATCGTCACGCCGGAAAGCTATGAGGATTTCATCGAGCTGGTGATCCCCGAGTTGCAACGTCGCGGGTCGTACAAGACAGCGTACGACAGCGGCACCTTGCGCGAAAAGCTGTTTCAGCGCGAAGCGCATTTGCCTGAGCAACATACCGGTTCGGCTTACCGCCGCTAAAAGCTTCGCGAGCAAGCCCGCTCCCACAGGGGAATGCATTCCAAATGTGGGAGCGGGCTTGCTCGCGAAGAGGCCCCACCAGACACCAAAAAATTAATGCACTGACTGGATTACTCATCATGAAAAAGCACTACCTCTCTCACCCAGTCAAAGCACTGGCCCTGGCCCTCGGCCTGTTCAGCTCGATGACCTTCGCCGCCGACGCCCCCCTGAAAATCGGCACCACCGCCGCCTTCGCCATCCCCCTGGAAGCAGCGGTTGAAGAAGCTGGCAAACAAGGCCTGAAAGTCGAACTGGTGGAGTTCACCGACTGGATCGCGCCGAACGTCAGCCTCGCCGCCGGCGACATCGACGTGAACTACTTCCAGCACATCCCGTTCCTGGAAAACGCCAAGGCTGCGTCCGGTTTCGACCTGGTGCCGTTCGCGCCGGGGATCATCAACAACGTCGGCCTCTACTCGAAGAAATACAAAAGCTTCGACGAACTGCCGCAAGGCGCCAGCGTGGCCATCGCCAACGACCCGATCAACAGCGGTCGCGGCCTGCAGCTGCTGGCCAAGGCCGGCCTGATCACCCTCAAGCCGGGCGTCGGCTACAAGGCCACCGAAGAAGACATCATCGCCAACCCGAAGAAAATCAAGATCCTCCAGGTCGAAGCGGTGCAACTGGTGCGCGCCTATGACGACGCCGATCTGGTGCAGGGTTACCCGGCCTACATCCGCTTGGCGAAAACCTTCGATGCCGGTTCCGCGCTGCTGTTCGACGGCCTGGATCACAAGGAGTACGTGATCCAGTTCGTGATCCAGCCGAAGAGCAAAACCGACCCGCGCCTGATCAAGTTCGTCGACATCTACCAGCACTCACCCGCTGTGCGCACCGCGTTGGATAAAGCCCACGGCAAGCTCTATCAAGCCGGCTGGGAAAGCTGAGCATGACCGCCGCCTTCCAACGGCGACTGGAGATTCCAGAGCCGCAAAGCGCCGAGCGCACTGAGCTGCATCCCGAACTCAAGCATGCCCACGTGCGCTTCATTGGCCTGGGCAAAACCTACAACGGCCAGCAAGGACCGGTGGCCGCATTGCATGGCATCGACCTGGCGATCCAGCGCGGCGAAGTGTTCGGCATCATTGGTCGCAGCGGCGCCGGCAAGTCGTCGCTGATCCGCACCATCAACCGCCTGGAACAGCCGAGCAGCGGTCGGGTGCTGATCGACCAAGTGGACATCGGCGAGTTCGATGAGGACCGCCTGGTGGCGCTGCGTCGGCGCATCGGCATGATCTTCCAGCACTTCAACCTGATGTCGGCCAAGACCGTTTGGCAGAACGTCGAACTGCCGCTGAAAGTCGCTGGCGTGCCCAAGGAAAAACGCGAGCAGAAAGTCCGTGAATTGCTGGAACTGGTCGGCTTGCAGGCCAAGCACAAGGCTTATCCGGCGCAGTTGTCCGGCGGGCAGAAACAGCGCGTAGGCATTGCCCGGGCGCTGGTGCATGACCCGGAAATTCTGCTGTGCGACGAAGCCACCTCGGCACTGGACCCCGAAACCACGCAGTCGATTCTCGGCCTGTTGCGCGAGATCAATCAGCGCCTGGGATTGACCATCGTTTTGATTACCCACGAGATGGCGGTGATCCGTGAGATCTGTGATCGCGTGGTCGTCCTGGAACACGGGCGCATCGTCGAGCAAGGCCCGGTGTGGGAAGTGTTCGGCAATCCACAGCATGAGGTCAGCAAGACACTGCTGGCCCCGTTGCAACATGCATTGCCCAAAGAGCTGCAAAGCCGTTTGCAGGCGCAGGCAAAGTCCCCGGACGCAGCCGTAGTCCTGCGCTTGCAGTTCACCGGCAGTCAACGCGACGAACCGGACCTGGCCGCGCTGTTCAGCGCCCTGGGTGGCCGAGTGCGACTGCTGCAAGGCGGCGTGGAACGGATACAGGGCCATGCGCTCGGGCAACTGCTGCTGGCGGTGACCGGCTCGTCCCTCGATGCCGAGGAGTTGTGTCAACGCGCCTCCCAATGGGCGCAACAGGTGGAGGTACTGGGTTATGTGGTTTGATCGCTTGCTGCAGGGTTTCATCGACACGTTCTTGATGGTCGGTGTGTCGTCGTTGATTGCACTGTTGGCGGGCATCCCGCTGGCGGTGATCCTGGTCACCAGCTCCAAGGGTGGCATCTACGAAGCCCCGGCGCTGAACCGTGCGCTGGGCGCGTTCGTGAACCTGTTTCGCTCGGTTCCTTTCCTGATTTTGATGGTGGCGTTGATTCCGTTCACCCGATTGATCGTCGGCACCACCTACGGCGTTTGGGCGGCCGTGGTGCCGCTGACCATCGCCGCCACGCCGTTCTTTGCGCGCATTGCCGAGGTCAGTTTGCGCGAGGTCGACCATGGACTGATCGAAGCGGCGCAAGCCATGGGCTGCCGGCGCGGGCACATCGTCTGGCATGTGTTGTTGCCGGAAGCGCTGCCGGGGATTGTCGGCGGGTTCACCATCACTTTGGTGACAATGATCAACTCATCGGCCATGGCCGGGGCGATTGGTGCGGGTGGATTGGGGGACATTGCGTATCGGTATGGGTATCAGCGGTTTGACAGCCAGATCATGTTGACGGTGATTGTGTTGCTGGTCGCGTTGGTGGCGGTGATTCAACTCGGTGGGGATCGGTTGGCGCGGGGGTTGAACAAACGGTGACAAGCTGAAGGTCACCGTGCTTTTGTGGCGAGGGGGCTTGCCCCCGTTGGGGCGCGAAGCGGCCCTAAAACCATTCAATGAGCTGTGTCAGAAAAAACGAGGCCGCTGGTTTTACGACTGCTGCGCAGTCGAACGGGGGCAAGCCCCCTCGCCACAAAAGCGCCCTCGCCACAGGTGATCACCACCCCTGACAGGGAAGTTTTCGTACAGGGAAATCAGCCTTTCCGCAGGCCTGTTCCCTTTCCTTTGCAGGAAATTTCCTAGATCATTTCGCTCGCTTGCGCCTGCCGAATTCCGTGGCTAGTCTCGGTCCGTCACTGCTAATCAGTGATCGGGTTTAGTCGCCCGGATCCGCGCCGGGCGCACAGCGTCACCTTTTTTCAGGTGTTATTTATTGCCTGAATTTTATGGTGGCTGTGCGCAGGGCACCCTCGTGGTGCGCCGGTTTTGCCTGGCGGCCGGTCGACTAACCTGTGTGCAGCCGCCACCCCCTATTCGTTTAGTCGCGAAATCGGTTGGCTCCAACTAATAGTCAGGAGTTTTACCTATGAAAAAATCCGTTCCCGATCCACCCCCCGAAAACCCCTCCAACGAAACCGGCACTGAAGACCCTCCCAGGGATCGATCAGCACTCTACCGAGCCATCGATTTCCACCTCACCGGCAAGCAACCCACACCCCCCGATGAAATGCGCTTCTACAACGTCAGCAAAGACGTGAGTTTTGAAGACACCCAACTCTATGTCGCCGACCTGCTGCGTTGTGCTTCGGTCACGGCGTATCAGTGTGGCGATCAACTCAAGGGCGCCGACCGGGCGATGGTGTATTCGATCTGGCATTTGCTGGAGATTGCCAAGGCGATGGTGGATCACTCCATTGAGTGTTTGGGGATGAAAAAAGGTTGAATCAGGCTTTAGTCATCCGTTGTCAGTGATGCAGCTTTCGCGAGCAAGCCCGCTCCCACATTTGATCTCTGGCGAACACAAACCAATTGTTCGACTCGGTTAAATGTGGGAGCGGGCTTGCTCGCGAATGGCTGCGAAGCAGCCCCGAAATTGTTGGCGTATATTCGGCAAATCCCCATGACCTGCGCAGCCCGACCATGAAACAAACACCCGACGACCTCGAACAGATCACCACCACGACCCTGGGCCACTACAACTCGGTGGCCGAAAGTTTCCGTGAAGGCACGCGCGATCACGATGTCAGCCAGAACATCGATGCCCTGTTGCGGCACATTCAAGGTGAGGCGCCTTTCGACATTCTCGATTTTGGCTGCGGGCCTGGACGTGATCTGCAGACGTTCACCCGCATGGGGCACATGGCGGTCGGCCTCGACGGTTCGGAAAAACTTGCGCAGATGGCGCGAGACGACAGCGGTTGCGAGGTGTGGCAGCAGGACTTCCTGAAGCTTGATCTGCCGACCGAGCGTTTCGACGGGATTTTTGCCAATGCGGTGCTGTTTCATGTTCCGCGTCAGGAATTACCGCGGGTGTTGAAGCAGTTGTGGGGAGCGTTGAAACCGGGTGGGGTGTTGTTCAGTTCCAATCCCCGTGGCGAGAATCAGGAAGGCTGGAACGGGCCGCGTTATGGCTCGTATCACGACCTCGCGGCCTGGCAGCATTTGTTGGTCGAGGCGGGGTTTGTGGAGCTGGAACATTACTACCGGCCGGCAGGGCTGCCGCGGGAGCAGCAGCCCTGGTTGGCGAGTGTTTGGCGTAAGGTGTAATGCCAACAAATTTTCAGCGTTTGTTCTGACGTCTTCGCGGGCAAGCCCGCTCCCACAGTTGACCGAGTTGTTCAGGAATACTCGGTTCCCTGTGGGAGCGGGCTTGCCCGCGAATAGAGCGCGAAGCGCTCGCTTTTACTGCACCTCTTTCTTCGGCTCGCGAATCTTGTACCAGGCCACATACAGCGCCGGCAAAAACAGCAGCGTCAGCAAGGTGGCGATGACGATCCCGCCGATCATCGCGTAGGCCATCGGCCCCCAGAACACTTCCCGGGCAATCGGGATCATCCCCATGCTTGCCGCCGCGGCGGTCAGCAGGATCGGCCGACGTCGATGCTCGGTCGCCTGCACCACCGCATCCCACGGCGTATAGCCCTTCTGCTCGTACTCGTCGATCTGGGTCACCAGGATCACCGAGTTACGGATGATGATACCGATCAGCGCCAGAATCCCGAGGATCGCCACGAAGCCCATTGGCGTACCGGTAGGCACCAGCGCGAGAACCACGCCGATCAGCCCCAGCGGCGCGACACTGGCCACCAGGAACAGCTTCTGCACGCTGTGCAGCTGGATCATCAGGAAGGTCGCCATCATGAACAGCATCAGCGGCACAACCTTGGCAATCGGCCCCTGGGCCTTGCCGCTTTCCTCCACCGTACCACCGGTGGCGACTTTGTAGCCCGCCGGCAGTTTGGCTGCGAAAGCGTCGATGGACGGCTTGAGGATTTTCACCAGGTCGGTTGGCTGGATCTCGTCACGAATCGCCGCCTTGATGGTGATGGTCGGCAAGCGATCCCTACGCCATACCAACGGCTGCTCCAATTCATAGCGCACCGTGGCGAACGCCAGCAACGGAATCGACGTGCCGCTCGGCGTGACGATTTGCAGGTTCTGCAGGGTTTCCGGCGTACCGCGTTCGGAATCCACCGCACGACCGACCACGTTGATCAGGTAAATGTCGTCATCGACCTGGGTCACCGCTTGGCCGCTGACGATTCCGTTCATCAGGTTGGCCACATCCTCGGAAGACAGCCCCAACTGCCGCGCCTTGTCCTGGGCGATGTCGATACGCAGGACTTTGCCCGGCTCGTTCCAGTCGTAGATGATCTCGCCGATGTGCGGGTTCTTGTCCAGCTCCGTGGCCAGGTCGATGGCATGTCGGCGCACCTGGTCGATGTCCTTGCCGCTGACCCGGTACTGGATCGGACGCCCTACCGGCGGGCCCATTTCCAGCGCCTGGACATAACCGCCGATGCCGACGAAGTCGTTGCGCAAACGCTCGCGCAGCTTCTGCATCATGGCCTCGCGGGTATGGCCTTTGCTGACGATCACCAACTGCGCGTAGAACGGGTTTTGCAGTTGCTGGTCCAGAGGCAGGTAAAAACGGATGGCGCCCTGACCGATGTAGGTACTCCAGCGCACGATGTCCGGATCATCCTTGAGCGTGGCTTCGAGACGATCGACCGCCCTTCGGGTTTCGTCGATCGAGGAGTTTTGCGGCAGGTTCAGGTCCACCAGGATTTCCGGGCGATCCGAAGACGGGAAGAACTGGTTCTGCACGTAGCGCATGCTGAACAGCGCCAGCACAAAGCACAGCACCGTAATGCCGATGGCCCACCAGCGATTGCGCATGCACCACAGCAGTCCGCCGTTGAACGCCTTGCCGATGCGCCCGGGTTCGCCTTCGTGGGGTTTTACCTTGGTGCTGAGAATGTGCACGCCGATCACCGGCGCAAACAGCACCGCCACCACCCACGACACCAGCATCGCACAGGCAATCACCGCAAACAGGGTGTAGGTGTACTCACCGGCGGAGCTGGCGTTCAAGCCGATCGGCACGAAGCCCGCGACCGTCACCAGCGTACCGGTGAGCATCGGGAACGCCGTGGAGGTGTAGGCGAAGGTTGCCGCCTGCTCCTTGGTCTCGCCCATTTCCAGGCGCGTGACCATCATTTCCACAGTGATCATCGCATCGTCCACCAGCAGGCCGAGGGCGATGATCAGTGCACCGAGGGAAATCCGCTGCATGGTGATGCCGCTGTATTCCATGAACACGAACACCATCGCCAGCACCAGTGGGATCGAGCACGCCACCACCAGCCCGGCGCGCACGCCGAGGCTGACGAAGCTGACCAGCAGCACGATCACTACCGCTTCGAACAAGGCACTGGTAAAGCCGCCCACGGCTTCTTCTACCACCACGGCCTGATCGGAAACGTTGTAGATGCCGACTCCCACCGGCAGGTCGGCGGTCAACTGTTCGATACGGGTGTGCAGCGCCTTGCCGAACGCCTGGACGTTGCCACCCTTCTGCATGGCAATCGCCAGGCCGATGGCCGGTTTGCCGTTGATGCGGAATTCCGGCGAGGCCGGATCGACATAGCCGCGACTGATTTCGGCAATGTCGGCCAGACGATAGTAGCGGTCGTTGAGCTTGAGGTTGACCTCGGCGAGGTCTTTCTCCGAAGCGAACTTCCCTGAAGTACGCACCGAAATCCGCTCCGGCCCGGCCTCGATGACACCCGCCGGGGTCACGGCGTTCTGGGTTTGCAGGCTCTGCACCACCTGACGCTCATCGATGCCCAGCGCTGCGAGTTTGCGTGTGGAGAAATTCAGGTACAGCACTTCGTCCTGCTGGCCGACCATCTCGATCTTGCCCAGCCCCGGCACGCCGCGAATTTCCATGCGCGCCTGTTCCACGTAGTCGCGCAACTGACGCATGGTCAGGCCGTCGGCGGTGAAGGCGTAGATCGACCCGAAGACGTCACCGAACTCGTCGTTGAACGACGGCCCCTGTATGCCCTGCGGGAACTGGTACTTGATGTCGTTGATCTTCTTGCGCACCTGGTACCAGATTTCCGGGATGTCCTTGGCACTGGTGGTGTCGCGCAGGTACACGTACACCGTCGATTCGCCGGGGCGCGTGTAGCTTTTCACGTAGTCGAGGGAGTCGAGTTCTTCGAGCTTCTTCTCGATCCGGTCGGTGATCTGCTTGAGGGTTTCCTCCTGGGTCGCCCCCGGCCATTTGCTCTGGATCACCATGGTCTTGATGGTGAACGAAGGGTCTTCTTCGCGACCCAGGTTGAAGTACGAGAACACACCCATCAGCAACGCGACGAACATCAGATACCAGATGAACGACTGATGCTTGAGGGCCCATTCCGAGAGGTTGAAAGGCCCTTTCATTGACTGTCCTCGTCGATTTTCACTTTTTGCCCCGGCTTGAGGCTGTTCACACCGGCACTGACCACCCGCTCGCCGTTTTTCACGCCGCCGGCCAGCACCACGGTGCTGTCGGTGCGGCTGATCACGGTGATGTCACGGGGAGAGACGGTTTTACTCTGTGCATCGATCACCCAGATGCGCGGCTTGCCATCGACCACCTGCAGCGCGGTGACCGGCAGTTCGATGCGCGGCTTGATCGCCGAGCTCAGGGTGACGCTGATGGCCGTGCCCAGGCGAAAGCCTTCTGGCGTTTCGGCCAGGGTCAAGCGAGCGCGACGGGTGCGCGTGGCGCTTTGAGCCTGAGGCTCGATTTCACGGATGATCGCGGTGGTGTTGATGCTCGGATTGAGTTGCGCCGCGACCAAAAACACCACATCGCTGGGCAGTTGGTCGACCAGGGTATCGGGAAGATCGATCACCGCTTCCTTGATGTCCGGTTGCGCCAGGGTCACCACTTGCTGACCCGCCGACACCACTTGCCCGGCCTCGGCGCTCCACGCAGTGACCACGGCTTTATGGTCGGCGCGCAGCTCGGTGTAGCCCAGTTGGTCCTTGCTCTGGTTGACGGCCGCCCGGGCCTGATCAAGGGAGGCCTGGGTGGTTTTCAGGTCCGTGTTGGCCTCATCCAGTTGCGCCTGCGCGCCGACCCCGCGGTCAAACAAGGCTTGCTGACGCTGGGCGGTGGCTTTGGCGTTGATCAGTTGCGCCTGGATTTTCGCCAGATCGCCCTGGGCCGAACGCAATTGGTTCTGTTGATCCGAAGGATCGAGGGTGGCGAGCAACGTGCCCTTCTCGACCTCGGTGCCGACATCGACGTTACGGCTGGCGATTCGCCCGCCCACACGGAAGCCGGTATCGGTTTCATAGCGTGCCTGGATACTGCCGGCAAAGCGGCCCAGGTCCTCTTCGCTCAAGGCCTGGACCTTGATCGACAGCACCGGTCGCACCGGCTCCGGCGGCGGTTCGCTTTTGGAACAGGCGCTCAGCACCAGCCCGATGGACAACGCCCATAAAGGCTTCATGGCTTTGCTCCCCACGTCAGATCCTTGTAAGTGTTTTCGGCAATCTCGACTTCCATGTCCGGGTGCAAGAGTTGTCCACCGGCGATGATGACTTTGTCGCCGTCCTTCAAGCCGCCGCTGACGATGATCTTGCCGGTCAGGTAGCGACTGACCGTCACCGAATGCAACTGGGCCTTGCCCTTGTCGTCGACAATCCAGACTGCAGGTTCACTGATGTTTTTGGTCAGTGCCGACCACGGCAACTCGATGACCGACTTGCCCGATCCCCTGGCCGTGGCGCTCACCACCGAGCCCAGTTGCATGCCGTCTGGCAGGCTGTTGAGGCCGACCTTGACCTGCACGGTGCCCGATTGTGCCGACACCGACGGGGTGACTTCACGTACGGTGCCAGTGGTCTTGATTGCCGGGTTGTCGAGCAGGCTCAGGACAATGGTCTGATCCTTGGGCTTCTCCGCCAGCAGCGATTCATAGACGTTGAATACCGCATCGCGGTCGCCGTCCCGGGCCAGGCTGAAGATCGGCATCGTCGCCTGCACCACCTGGCCGACTTCCGCCTGGCGCTCGGTAATGATCCCCGGCGCATCGGCGATCAACGCCGTATAGCTCAACTGATCCTTGGCGTTGGCCAACTGCGCCTGGGCGGCGCTCAAGGCACTCTGACTACTGTGCAAGGCGGCCTGGGCCGAGTCGTATTCACTCTGGCTGGTGTAACCCTTGGGCAGGAGTTTTTGCTGACGCACGAATGCCGCCGCGCTCTGCTTAACCCGCGCCTGTTCAGCGACCACTTGTGCCTGGGCCGAGTCGACGTTGGTCTGCAGATCCTTGGGGTCGAGCCGGGCGAGCACTTGCTTGGCGGTCACACGATCGCCAACGTCTACCGAGCGCTGGATGATCTTGCCACCGACGCGAAAGGACAGTTCCGTCTGTACCCGCGCCTGGATATCACCGGTGAGGGTGACCGAGGCCGCGTAATCCGCTGGCTTGACGACCTGCACGAAAACCCGTGGCAGGTATTCCTGCACGGGCTTTTTCTCGTCGCAAGCCGTCAGCAGGGTGACGACACTCAAGGCCATTACTACTTTCAATCCGGGAACCACCATGCAATCTCCTTGGCCTTTTTCATGTACAACACGACAGAGAGCTTAGAACAGGATTGGAACCTTGCACGAGCGTCTTATGAAGAAAAAATTCACACCTTGTTACCCTTGAAACAGTTGCAATAGACACCTGCGCATGCCTGACAATGAGTCCTGGTCGATCCCGCCTCAGGAACTCACATGCTCAAAACCCTCGCGGTGGCCAATTACCGCTCGATCAACAAACTGGTGATCCCGCTGGGCCGGCTGAATCTGATTACCGGGCCCAACGGCAGCGGCAAATCCAACCTGTACCGCGCGCTGCGCCTGCTGGCGGAAACCGCCCAGGGCGGCGTGGTCAATGCCCTGGCCCGTGAAGGCGGTCTGGATTCGACCTTCTGGGCCGGCCCGGAAACCATTTCCCGGCGCATGCGCACTGGCGAAGTCCCCATCGAGCCCACCGTGAGCCAAGGCGTCAAACGCCTGCGCCTGGGGTTTGCGGGAGACGATTTCGGTTACTCGATCAGCCTCGGCCTGCCGGATTCCAATGGTCATTTCATGCTGCCGGGGCACCGCTGGCCGATTCCTTCCCGTTTCAGCCTCGACCCGCAGATCAAGCGCGAATGCCTGTGGGCCGGTGCGTTCTATCGCCCGGCCAGTCTGCTGGTCGACCGTGACGGTCCGATGATCCGTACCCGCGCCAACCGCAAGTGGGATGTACTGGCGCAGCACACGCCGATGTTCGACAGCCTGTTCGACCAGGTCGGCAGCCTGCGCAGCTCTCCGGAAGTGCTGGAAATGCGCGAGTTCATCCGCCGCTGGCGCTTCTACGATCACTTTCGCAGCGATGCCGACGCACCCGCGCGCCAACCGCAACTGGGCACCCGCACGCCGGTGCTGCATCACGACGGACGCGATCTGGCGGCGGCCTTGCAGACGATCATCGAAATCGGCGATCAGGAGGCATTGCAGGCCGCCATCAGCGATGCCTTCCCCGGCGCGCGCCTGAACATCGAAGCACTGCCGGGAGGTCGCTTCGCCATCGAGTTTTTCCAGGAAGGTTTGTTACGACCACTGTCGGCCGCCGAGTTGTCGGACGGAACCTTGCGTTACCTGCTGTTGGTCGCGGCACTGCTGACACCTCGGCCGCCGACACTGATGGTGCTGAACGAGCCGGAAACCAGCCTGCATCCGGACCTGCTGGCGGCACTGGCACGCTTGATCATCCGCGCCTCAGAGCAGTGCCAGGTGTGGGTGGTATCTCATGCCCGGCGCTTGATTTCGGCATTGCAGCAAGACCCGGATTGCAACTGCATCGTGCTGGAGAAGAACCTCGGGCAAACCGGGATTGTCGGCCAACGCATGCTGGATGAGCCGGCATGGTATTGGCCGGAATGAACGACAAGTGATTTGCCGGGACGATGGAAGACGTCTATTTTCCCCTGCGACGTAGGAAGGATCTTTTTTTCGAACCACAACTCCAAGGACGAACCACTTTTGGCCAGACTCCCGGCCAAAACCTCACAAGGACGAGAACATGGCAGACGCACAAACGCCGCAACGGCTGGATCCGCAGGACATTCTGAAACTCTTGATGGCGTTGCGCAGGGCCTTGGAGGCCAAGCCGGCCTGAGTGCTTTTGATCTTGTGGCGAGGGGGCTTGCCCCCGTTGGGCTGCGAAGCGGCCCCATGTAACCTCCCAAAAATCTTAATGACGCACCTCGGGCGAATGCTGCGCATTCGAACGGGGGCAAGCCCCCTCGCCACAAAAGCGTCCTCGCCACTGGCAAACCAACACACATAAAAAAACGCCGACGCTAAATCAGCCGTCGGCGTATGAAACCTTGAAGGGGTTTGCTTCGCGAATCAGAACGCTGGCAGTACCGCGCCGCTGTACTTCTTCTCGATGAATGCTTTCACTTCCGGGCTGGTCAGGGCTTTGGCCAGTTTCTGGATGGCAACGCTGTCCTTGTTGTCCGGACGGGCCACCAGGAAGTTCACGTAAGGCGAATCGGCACCTTCGATCACCAGTGCGTCTTTAGCCGGGTTCAGACCCGCTTCCAGCGCGTAGTTGGTGTTGATCATGTCCAGGTCGACCTGATCCAGCACGCGCGGCAGCATGGCCGACTCAAGTTCCTTGAACTTGAAGTTGTGCGGGTTCTTGGCGATGTCTTTCGGGGTGGCCAGGGCGTTTTTCGGGTCTTTCAACTCGATCAGGCCAGCCTTCTGCAGCAGGATCAGGGCACGGCCGCTGTTGCTGCCTTCGTTCGGGATGGCGATGGTCGCGCCGTCTTTCAGTTCAGCCAGGGTTTTGACTTTCTTCGAGTAGCCGCCGAAAGGTTCAACGTGTACGCCGATCACGGTGACCAGGTTGGTACCTTTGCCTTCGTTGAAGCTTTTCAGGTACGGCAGGGTCTGGAAGTAGTTGGCGTCCAGGCGCTTCTGGTCGACCTGCACGTTCGGCTGAACGTAGTCGGTGAAGACTTTGATTTCCAGGTCCACACCTTCTTTGGCGAGGGTTGGCTTGATCAGCTCAAGGATCTCGGCGTGTGGAACCGGGGTTGCCGCAACCACGAGTTTTTCGCCAGCCTGGGCCAGGCCCGCGGAGAGGGCAGCCGCCAGTGCGGTGAACAACAGAACCTTTTTCATGCAGTGTCCTTATCGAAAATCACAGTCGCTTGTGGCGACGGCTTGAAAACGAGAGTGCCAGTGAAGTGCTATCGCTGGCGTGAAGCGGACAATACCGGGATTTTTTATTCCCGAACAATAACCTTTATTCAGCTTCATATTCCATTTTGTTCATACAGCTCTAACTCGTACATTCCCTTTATGTAGGAGCGAGCTCGCTCGCGATGGACGTAAGGGCAACGCGTACATTCAGGAAAACCGTGTCATCGTTGACGTTCTTCGCGAGCGAGCTCGCTCCTACAGGATTCCCGCGTTTTTGAGGAGTTGCTTCAAGGCGTCTTTTTCCTTCGCAGATCCGCTGCCAAGAATCTGCGTTACCTGATGCGCAATTTGCGTGAGCGAATCCGGCAGGTTCAGATGCTCCGGCAGAATCTCGGCGCCCGTGCTCACCAGCAGCGCAAAGTGAATGATGTTCTCCAGCTCGCGGGTATTGCCCGGCCAACTGTGACCTTCCAGGACAAGCTGCGCCGCTTCACTGATCAGCGGTACCGGCAAGTCGAGGCGCTGGCTGTAGATGCCGAGGAAGTATTCGGCCAGCGACAGGATGTCACCCGGGCGCTCGCGCAGCGCCGGCAGTTCGAGCGGGCCTTCGCTGAGGTAGTGATAAAGCCGCTCATGGAATTTCCCGGCGGCAACCGCCTGGGCCAGATCGATGCTGGTGGCCGCCACCAGCCGCACATCCACCGGGCTCGGCTGCTGGGCACCGACGCGGATGACTTCGTGGTTCTCCAGGGCGGCGAGCAGTTTGATCTGGATCGGCAGCGGCAGGTCGCCGATTTCGTCCAGGTACAACGTGCCGCCGTTGGCCGAGCCGAACCACCCGGCACGACTGCTCGCCGAGCCGCTGTAGCTGCCCGCCGCATAGCCAAACAACTCGGCATCGGCGTAAGTCGGGCTGATCGCGCCGCAGTTGACCGACACGAATAACCCGCCGCGATCACTGGCGCGGTGGATGTGGCGCGCCAGCAATTCCTTGCCGGTGCCGGTTTCGCCTCGGATAAGCACTGACACCGAACGCGTGGCCAGTTGCTCAAGGTCTTCACGTAATTGCCGTGAACGCGGATCGACAAACACCAGCGCCTTGGCGCGGATGCTCAGGGGACTTTTGTCGGCATCGGGAAAGGTCAGCAGCGGCTGGCCGAAGGTTTCAAAGCTCATGGCAGACTCCCGCCCAGAACCGCCGGGAGACGGGGGCGTTAAATAAAGAAAGTGTTCAAGCGCGGCGCAGGGCGTGGTGTTCCATGCGGTTCTGCAAGCGATAGAGATAGGCAAAACCCTGCTCCCAACGCTGGTGGCCGGACTTCACGTTGATATGCCCCGCCCCCGCCAGGATCCCCGCTTCGGCACCCCAGTTGCGCGCCAGTTCCAGGGCCCGCGGTGCACTGACGGCGCTGTCGTTGTCGGAGCTGACGACCTGACTCGGGAATGGCAGCAGGTCCGTCGGGATTGGCGCGAAATTGCGCAGGGCCGGCGCGCAGGCCGGGCGTTCGACATCCGCCGGCGCGACCAGCAGGGCGCCGCGCACTTGCCGCAAAAACTGCACGGGAGCGGTCGCTGCCCAATGGGCGACGGTAATGCAACCCAGGCTGTGGGCGATCAGGATGACCGGCGTGCTGTCGGCGGCAATCGCCTCGGCCAGCGCTGCGACCCAGTCCTCTCGACGTGGCGTCAGCCAATCGGCCTGCTCCACCCGCGCACTGTTCGGCAGGCTGTTCTGCCAGTGGCTTTGCCAATGATCTTCCGGCGATCCTTGCCAGCCCGGCACAATCAGGTAGCGAATTGATTCGTTGCGCATGGGGGAGCTCTCCTGCTGCGTGTCTGTTCCCGGTCGAGTATAGGGAGAGGATTTATATTCGTTAAGGAATAAGAAGCTATTTATTAAGATCTACATCGAATAACAAATTTCGACCTGTAGGAGCTGGCTTGCCAGCGAAGGCGCCCTTCCAGTCGATGAAGATGTTGCCTGTCCCACCGCTATCGCTGGCAAGCCCGCTCCCACAGGGGGTTTGTGGTGCTGCTGAATTCGAGGCAAAAAAAAGGGCCGCACCCTGCCAAGGAGACGGCCCCGGAAAACGAAAATCTGTTAACGCGCAGTAATCACCGACAGCTTGGTAATCCCTGCCCGCTCGATCGACGCCATGGCCCGCGCCACTTCGCCGTAATTCACCCCATCGTCTGCCTGCAGCTGCACACGCACCTCGGGGTCCTTGGCCTTCGCCGACTTGAGGTTGAACTCCAGCAAGTCCGGCTGTATCTCGTCCTTGTTGATAAACAGTTTGCCGGCCCCGTCGATGCTCACCACCAACGGGTCTTTCTGCTCCACCGGCGCCACCGCTTCGGTCTTGGGCAGGTTGATCGGAATGGCGTTGGTCAGCAGCGGTGCGGTGACGATGAACACCACCAGCAACACCAGCATCACATCCACCAACGGCGTCACGTTGATCTCACTGAGCACCTCATCGGTGTCTTGCGTGGAGAAGGCCATATCAGGACGCCTCCTTCACTTTCGGCGCGCTGCCCTGGGCCGCTGCCTTGTGCGCCGTCGGGTGGATCAGCACGCGGAACGAACTCTTCTGCGCCAGGCTGTAGAAGTCGTGGGCGAAGTCATCCAGGTCCGCCGCCGTCAGTTTCAAACGGCGCAAAAAGTAGTTGTAAACCAGTACCGCCGGCACCGCGACAGCGATCCCTACGCCCGTGGCGACCAGTGCCGCGCCAATCGGCCCGGCGACCGTTTCCAGGCTTGCCGAGCCCGCCGCGCTGATGCCTTTCAACGCCTCCATGATTCCCCACACCGTGCCGAACAAACCAATGAACGGCGAGGTGCTGCCAATGCTCGCGAGCACCGCCAAGCCGGTTTCCAGTGACCGCCGCTCACGCACGATCTGCTGACGCAAAGCCCGCTCCAGACGATCCTGATGGTTGATCGCCTGGCTCAAGTCCGCCGCCTGCGGCGCCTCGCCCACCTGGATGGCCGCGTAACCGGCCTGGGCAACCCGGGCGGCCGCGCCGGGCCGGGTTTCGCTCAGTTCGGCCGCCGAATCGAGACTCGAAGCGGCCCAGAACTGTTGATGAAACTTTCGATCCTGTGCCTTGAGGCGCCCGAACTGCACGCCCTTGAGCAATGCCAAACCCCAGGTCGCGACGGAAAAAACCACCAGCAGCCAGATCACCGCGCTTTCGATGGATTCAAGTGGAGATGCCAGTAACGTCATGGTGTATTCCTCGTGTAAACGTTTCGCGCGAAATTGGTTTCGGTTTAATGAATCTTGAAATCGATAGGCACGCTGACCCAGCCGTCCTGGGCCACATCGCCTTGCTTGGCTGGCACGAAACTCCAGCGTTTCACCGCGTTCAGCGCTGCTTCGTCGAGCGCATCGCGACCGCTGCTTTTCTGGATCTGGATCTCACCGGGCTTGCCGCTGGCCAACACATGCACGCGCAACAACACCGTGCCTTCCCAGCCGCGACGCTGGGCCAGCGACGGGTATTCCGGCGCCGGGTTTTTCAAATAGCCGGCCGTGGCGGAGGCCGGTGTCACAGGTGCGGGCGCCGGCGGTGCAGGTGCTGCCGGGGCCGCGACGGGTGCTGCCGGTTTCGCTGGCGCAGGGGGTTGCTCAACTGCTTTTGGCGCCGGTTTCGGTTGCGGTTTGGCGACCGGTTTGGGCTTGGGCACCGGCTTCGGTGGAGGCGGCTTCACGGCCAGTTCGTCTTCCACGGGCGGTGGTGGCTCCACCACAGGCTGGACAGGTTGCGGTGGCGGCGGCTCGACCACCGGTGGCGCCGGACGCGAGAACTCGATGGTCATCGGCGGGACTTCCGGCGGCACGATCGGCAGCACCGGGGTCGGTTGCTGATTGACCCAATAAATCACCGCGCCATGCACCAGCAACGCCAGCACGCCGAGCACGATCGCTTCCCGTCGGCGCAGGACGCCCTTGGGTGCACGCTGCAAACGCAACTGGCCCAAGGGCAACCGGTGCGGTCGGCCGAGGTCGACCAACTCGCCACCGGGTGCCTGGCGCCACAGCACTTCATGTGCACTGACGACGGTCTGGACATTGCCCATTGCTTCACTCCCTGCGGTCTCTTAGCGGATAACCCGAAACGTCGTCTTGAACATCCCCCCGACGACATCGCGGTGGAGAAATCATTGGCCGGAACGCTTAGTTCTTAAAGTAATTTTTAATCTAATGCTTAGACCATAAATGCATATGCGAAACCTTCGTCTACCGCCAGAGCCCGCAATACAAGGGCTCTGGCCCGATGGCGAAAAACCAATGCCTTGCCTGCATTGAAAGTATTCATTCGAGGCATGCTTTTTCGCCGTCAGAAGTCATATCGACCGGTCACGCCCAGCGTCCGGGGGGTGCCGAGCAGGCCTTCATAACCACCGTTGGCAGCCGTCCACAGCGTCGTGTAGTAGGTTTTGTCGAAGGCGTTTTTCAGCCACAGCGAAACGTCCCACTGCCCCTGGTTGAAGTCGCCGCGCAAACCGGTGGACAGGTTGACCACCGCATAACTCGGGATCTGCCCGAAGTCGGAGTCTTCCACCGTGCCCACCGCTTTGGAGCGGAACGCATAGCTGGCAGTGACGTATTCCTCGAAGCCGTTGCTCAGGTTCCACTTGTATTCGCCGTTGGCGTTGCCGATCCATTTCGAGGCGCCGACCACTTGATGGCCACTGAGGTCGCAAGACGCCGGAGCGCCCGGCGCCAGGCTGACTTCCGGCGGGCACGGCGCATCCTTGTACGAGAGGTAGCTGACATCGTTGTACGAGCCGTTGATGTTCAGCGTCAGGCCGCGCAGCGGGATCAGGGTGCTTTCGAACTCCACGCCACGGGAGCGCACCGAGCCGGCGTTGGTCAGGTACTGCACGCGGTTGACGTCGTCGTAGGCGTTGGTCTGATAGCCGTTGACCTGGGTCCAGAAGACGTTGGCGTTGAGTTGCAGGCGGCGGTCCCACAGGGTGCTCTTGAAACCGAGCTCGGCGTTGTTGGCGCGCTCGGTGCCGATCAGCAGTGAGTCGGCACCCGCCACCGGCGCCGTACCGACCGCCAGGTTGACCCCGCCTGATTTTTCGCCATGGGACAACGTAGCGTAGGTGAGCAGGTCGTCGGTGAGGCGGTAGCTGAGGTTCAGCAGGCCCGAGGGACTGGAGCTGTACTGGTTCAGATCGCCGGAATCGTAGGCCCCCGCGCGCGCACGTCGTGACGCGGCCGCCGCACCGGTGACCGCGACACCACCGGCGGGTGCATTGCGGGTCACCCAGGCGTTTTTCTCTTCATAGGTGCCCCGCAGGCCGGCGGTGAAATCCAGGCGCTCGGTCAGGTGCCAGGTGCCCTGGGCGAACAGCGCGAAGCTGTTGGTTTCGATATGACCGTTGCCGACACTGTCGATGTTGTTCAGCGCACCGGTGGGCGTGCCACTCCAGATGTCCGCTTGCGGGCCGTAGAAGGTGAAGGATTTGTTGTCCAGGTTGGAGCCGAAGTAGTAGGCGCCCAGCACGTAATCGAAGAATCCGCCGGTAGGCGACGCCAGGCGAAACTCCTGGGAATACTGCTTATCCTCCACCGAAACGCCGGCGTTGTAGAAGGCGGTTGCGTTCAGGCCGTCATCATTGCGCGGGGTGAAATTCCACCAGCGATAGGAGCTGATGGACGTCAGGGTGAAGTCGCTCGGCAGCGTCCAGTTGGCCTCGACTGACGTACCGCCCTGATGCACGGTGACGTGCTGGTCGTTGTTCAGGTTGACCTTGCGGTGCGTGCCGTCAACCAGGGTTGCGCCAGCCGCATTGGCCCGGGCCTGGTAAAGGTTGGTGCCATTGATGGTCGGCCCGGTGTTGAACAACACCCGGGTGCCGGCGCTGGAATCCTCCTCGTTGTAGTCGCCGATCCAGCGCAGGTTGAATGACTCGTTGGGCTTGAACAGCAACTGGCCACGGAAGCCATCGCGCGAGCCGCCGTTCAAATCGTGGCCGTCGAATTCGTTCTTGATGTCACCGTCGCTGCGGGTGCGATACGCAGAAAAGCGCCCGGCCAGTTCGTCATTCAGCGGGCCGGAAATCGTGCCCTTGGTCTGGAAATAACCGTCCTCGCCTACCGAAGATTCGATGCTGCGTTCCGGGGTAAAGGTTGGCGCACGCGTGCTGATGTTGATCACACCGGCGGTGGTATTTTTACCGAACAGGGTGCCTTGCGGACCGCGCAGCACTTCGAGCTGCTCGATGTCCATCAGGTCGAACACGGCCATGCCCGGCCGGCCGAGGTAAACGTTGTCGATGTACAGGCCGACACTGCCTTCCAGGCCATCGCTGGCCGGGTTGTTGCCCAGGCCACGAATCGACACGCTGGACTGGCGCGCATGCATGTAGGCGACGTTGACGCTGGGCACCAGTTGCTGCAGATCCTGAATGCGATAAACCCGCTGGGCTTCCAGGGTCTGGCCACTGACCACGCTCATGGGCGTCGGTACGTCCTGCGAACTTTCTTCGCGGCGGCGGGTGGTCACGGTCACGGTTTCCAGTTGCGCACTGTCGGCCGTGGCGGATTTCACGGGGGTGGTTGCAGGGGTGGCGCTGTCGGCTGCATAGCCTTGGGTCCAACCGGCGCTTCCTGCCAGTAACAGGGCCAGAGGCAGGCGTTTGAGCCGTTGGGGTGACGAGGTTTGAGCAAGGTGCAACGGACTCATAAGGCGGGGTTCCCGATCAGAAGAAGTTCTTTATTGCTTGTCAGGCCGCCTTCGCGAGCAAGCCCGCTCCCACAGGGGATCTCCACCTGTGTGGGAGCGGGCTTGCTCGCGAAGGCGTCGCCTCAGACGCCGCCGATATCCGGCCCTTTCACGGTCCGGCTGACCTGCCCATTCACACCCACCGGCACTTCGCCCTTGAGCGTCACCCGCCGCACGATCCGGTCCTGAGTGCCGTAGTCATCCACCGCGTAATGTTGGGTGGAGCGGTTGTCCCAGATCGCCACATCACCAGCCTTCCAGCGCCAGCGCACGATGTTTTCCTGGCGGATCACATGGCTTTGCAGCAAGCCGAACAGGTGCGCCGAATCGGCCTGGGAATAGCCCTTGATGCGCTTGACGAAATGCCCCAGCAACAGGCTCTTCTCGCCGCTGATCGGGTGCACGCGGACCACCGGGTGTTCGGTCTCGTAGACGGTCGAGGTGAAGATCTTGCGATAGCGCTCCAGCTTCTCGGCCGAGACGTCAGGCCGGGTGCCGGCGTAGTCGTATTCGTTGCTGTGCACCGCGACCAGTTTGTCGGCCAGCTCGCGCAGCTCCTCGGATAAGCCGCTGTAAGCGGTGGCGGTGTTGGCCCACAGGGTGTCGCCGCCGAAAGCCGGGGCCACCACCGAGCGCAGGATCGAGGCTTTCGGGTAGGCCTCGACGAAGGTCACGTCGGTGTGCCACGAGCTGGCGCGCTGGCCCTCGGCACCGTCCAGTTCCAGCAGAAAACGCGTGCCTTCGCGCACCGGTACGGTCGGGTGCGCCACCGGTTCGCCGAGCAGGTGGGCGAACGCTTCCTGGCGCTGATCGTCGAGCTGGGTCTGCTCGCGGAAGAAGATCACTTTGTATTGCAGCAGTGCCTGTTGAATGGCTTCAACAGTGGCGGCATCCAGCTCGCCGGAAAGCTCTACACCACGGATTTCGGCACCAATGCGACCGGCCACCGGGTGGATTTCAAGCGCATGGACAGCGGGTTTTACAGCGATAGCGGCATTGCTCATGGGTAGACCCTCATCAGACTGCTTGCGGTTGAACCGGCCGCGAAACACTGCTCTATCTATATTCTATTTAGATCTAATAGATATCTACATGCTTCGTTGACGGAATAAGAGGTTGCATTTAAAACCTCAGTCAACCCTCGTCGCAAATGCCTTCGAGCTATTTTTAGGATGCCGGAAAAGCATATGGATCTTCGCCAGTTGCGTTACTTCATCGCCCTCGACGAACACCGCAGTTTCGTGCGCGCGGCCGAGGCCATGGGCATTACCCAGCCTGCCTTCAGCCGCAGCATTCAGGGGCTTGAGCACGAGTTTGGCTGCGTCCTGGTGGACCGTGGCAACAAGGATTTGCGCCCCACCCCCGAAGGCCTGGTGGTGCTGCAACATGCCCGCAGCCTGGTGCAGGGTGCGGCGTTGCTCAGCAGTGAAGTGACGCAGATGACCAAGCTCGATGCCGGTGAGCTGCGCTTCGGCTGTGGCCCGGCCCCGGCAGTGAAACTGGTGCCGGATGCGGTGGCGCAATTCATCAACGCGCACCCGAAAGTGCGCACCTGCTTCGAGGTGGATAACTGGGAAAAACTCAGCCGCGCCCTGAACCGTGAAGAGATCGAATTCTTCATCGCCGACATCCGCCATTTCGAGTCCGACCCGAATTTCCAGACCCAGGCCCTGACGCCCAAGCGCGGCGTGTTTTTCTGCCGCCCCGGGCATCCGCTGCTGGCCAAGGAGAGCCTGTCGACCAACGACATGTTCGATTACCCGCTGGCGACCACGATGATCCCGCCAGGCATTCGCAAGCTGCTGGCAAACCTCAGCGGCCGGGTGGATTTTTCGCCGAGCATCCAGACCGAACATTTCCCGGCGCTGGTGAAGGTGGTGCTGCAATCCAACGCCATCGGCGTGGGCACGGAGGAGGCGTTCATCGAGGACATTGCCCAGGGTTCGCTGGTGCTGCTGCACTGGCGCAATCTGCCGCAGAACATCGAGAGCATGAATGCGCGGTGCGGGATCGTCAGCCGCACCGGGTTCCGGCTGTCACCGGCAGCGCGGGCGATGATCGAGACGTTGGTGGCGGTGGACGGGCAGCAGGTCAGCGTCGCGGTTTAGGGCCTCTTCGCGAGCAAGCCCGCTCCCACATTTGATTTCCAGCGAACACAAAATTTGTGTACGACGCAGAACCATTGTAGGAGCTGGCTTACCAGCGATGAGGCGCCGCTCAGGCGCCGACAATTCAGAGCTTCGCCGCTGCCAATTCCGGCGCCACCCAATCACTGACTTTGAACGACTTGCGAATCAGCTTCTGCTGCGAAGCCAGGTCGACCGCATCCTGCAATTTACCCAGGAACACCGGATCAAGCGTCGAAGGGAACACCTCGCTCAATTTCTGATCCTTCAAATCCTGGCTGAGAATCACCGGCGGATAACTCGCCAGTCCCGATACCAGCTGAACGTAGGCGTCCTTGTTGCTGTCCTGGGTCAGCCAGGTCACCGCCTGCTGCTGAGCCTTGAGCAATGTCGCCACGGCCTCGGGGTGCTCGTCGACAAACTTCCCGGTCCCCACCAACACCGCCTGCACGCTACCGGCGCCGTTCAGGTCCTTGGTACTCAGTGGCAACTCGGCCAACCCTTTGGCCTGCAAGCCCGTGAGCCCGGAACCGCCCCACGAAGCATCGATCTGCTTCGCCGCCAGTGCCGCGACCGCCGCGTTGAAGTCCAGGTTGATGACTTTCACATCCTTCTCGCTCAACCCCTGGCTGGCCAGCGCCGCGTCGAAGGACAACTGGCTGGCGGTGCCACGGAAGATGGCCACGCGTTTGCCCTTGAGGTCCTGCAGGGTCTTGATCCCCGAACCCGGCACCACACCGAGGTAATGCTTGACCCCGCGCGCCGAAGCGCTGAGCAACCGCGTATCCAGGCCATTGGACTTGCCGATGATGGCCGCCAGATCACCCAAGTAGGCCAGGTCAACCTGACCGTTGGCGAACGCCTCGTTGATCACCGGGCCTGCGCCCTTGAAGAAGCTCCACTGAATCTTGATGCCTTGATCGGCGAACGCCTTTTCGAAGATCTGTTGATCACGCAGCACATCCACCACACCGCCACCACTGTGCTGGGTCCCGGCACTCAGGTCCGGCACGGCGATGCGGATTTCCTTGAGCTCACCAGCGTTGGCCGTGAAGGCCAACAGGCCCGCCAGGGCCGGTGCGGCGAACAAGCTGATGACACGTTTGAAGGGAAGGTTCATGGGTGCGGCTCCTTGGGGCAACGGGCGTTGAGGAGCCGAAAGTAGGCTGAAGTAGAACCAGCACTTAAATACTATAAATTCACATTTTTAGATCATTTGGATCTATATCAACACGGGCGGGCCTCTCCGCCAGGTATGCCTTGGCAGCATCGAAAATATTCTTCGAATGCATTGGATACAGCGGCGGATGGCGGCCTTAAATGGTCTCGCTTATCTCCCAATAGCATTGATCTTAATTTTTATAGATCAATTTCGCATACACCTTAACCCCCTGTGGGAGCGGGCTTGCTCGCGAAAGCGGCGTGTCAGGCAACGATGAAGTGACTGTGACGCCCTCTTCGCGAGCAAGCCCGCTCCCACAAAAGGCAGGCCTGTATTGCAACCTGACAACGGAGGTCACCCATGGCCCGTGTTTCCCTTCTGAGCCTGCCGCTGTCCGCACCTCGGCTTGATGGTCGACGGCATTGGCCGACGCTGAGCCAGCGGCTCTTGCCCTGGCTTTTACCCGTCGGCCTGTTTGCGCTGTGGTGGCTCGCCAGCCGCAATCACTGGATGAGCGAGCAGATCCTGCCGGCGCCGAGCCTGGTCTGGAACAGCGCGGTCGAACTGTCCCAGGGCGAGTTGTGGAGCCACTTGTGGATCAGCCTGCAACGCCTGTTCTGGGGACTGCTGGCCGGGATCAGCGCAGGTGCTGTCTTGGGGGCGGCACTGGGTTTCAGTCGTCGCCTGGAGCGCCTGGTGTTTCCAACTTTCGCCGGATTGGCGCAAGTCCCGACCCTGGCCTGGATTCCATTGTTCATGGTGTTTTTCGGCATCGGTGAAGTGCTGAAGCTGGTGGTGCTGATCAAGGCCATCGTGGTGCCGGTGACCCTGCATACGCTGGTCGGTGTACGCGATGCACAACCCAGGCTGCGCGAAGCCGCCGCTGTATTGCGCCTGCCCAGGCACCTGTTGATCCGCCGCCTGGTGCTGCCAGCCGCGCTGCCGGCGTTCATGGCCGGCGTGCGCCTCGCGCTGGCCGCCGGCTGGACCTCGCTGCTGGCTGTCGAGCTGCTCGCATCGAGCGAAGGCATCGGTTACCTGATGGTCTGGGCGCGGCAGTTGTTCATGCTAGACATTGTGTTCGTGTGCATTGTGGTGATTGGCTTGATCGGCGTGGCGATGGATCGCGGCATCGGTCTTCTGGACAGGAAACTGGTGCACTGGCCGCACCCGGCCACCGCCGAAATCCGTCGCGGGCCGCGTTATCAAGGTTGGCAGCGCGTGCAACCGTGGCTGCTGCCGTTGGCGCTGCTGGCGTTGTGGCAACTGGCCTCGGATCAGCAGTGGGTTGACGCGAACATTCTGGTCAGCCCGCTGGCCGTCCTGCAGACCACCCGGGATGGCTTGCTCGACGGCACACTGCTTGGCGGCATGGCCCTGAGCCTGGGCCGAACCCTTGGCGGATTGCTGCTCGGTGGCGGGCTCGGGTTTGCCTTGGGCCTGCTGCTGGGGTTGTCGCGCACCAGTGAACGCGTGCTCGGCCCGACCCTCGCCGCCATCCGCCAGATCGCCATTTTTGCCTGGGTGCCACTGCTCACCGCGTGGTTCGGCCTGGGTGAACTGGCCAAGTGGGTGTTCATTGCCCTCGCCGCCTTTTTCCCGCTGTTCATCGCCACCCAACGCAGCGTCGCCCACCTGTCGCCGCAACTGAACGAGGCCGCGCAGGTGCTGCGCCTGAATCTGCGCCAGCGCCTCGGTCGACTGGTGTTGCCGGGGGCCGCACCAGGGATTTTTGCAGGACTTCGCCTGAGCCTGATCTACGCCTGGCTCGGCACCATCGGCGCTGAATATTTCATGCCGTCCAACGGTGGCATCGGCAGCCAGATGATCGGCGCCCAGCAACTGCTGCGCATGGACCTGATCATGGCCGGCATGCTGCTGGTGGGCCTGACCGGCGCCCTGCTCAACCTCATTGGCCAACGCCTGGAAATCCGCGCCACCCGCTGGAGACACGCATGAACGCACCCATTGTCAGCTTCAATCACGTAGGCAAAACCTTCGACGTCGACGGCTTCACACTCGAGGCCATTCGCGAATTCAACCTGGACATCGTTGAGGGCGAGTTCGTCGCCATCGTCGGCTCCAGCGGTTGCGGCAAATCCACTTTACTGCGGCTGCTGGTGGGCCTCGATACACAGTTTCGTGGACAGATCAGCGTGGACGGAAAAGCCGTCACCGGCATCGGCGGCGAGCGCGGCATCGTCTTTCAGGAACACCGCTTGTTCCCATGGCTGAGCGTCGCCGACAACATCGGCCTAGGCCTGGTCAACGAGCCGTTGAGCGCTGCGCAAAAGCACAAGCGCATCCATGACTTCATCGAACTGGTGGGCCTCGGTGATTTCGCCCGCGCCTATCCACACCAGCTCTCCGGCGGCATGGCGCAGCGCGTGGCCATCGCTCGCGGCCTGGTGGCCAGCCCACGGATTCTGCTGCTGGACGAGCCCTTCGGCGCCCTCGATGCACTGACCCGCCAGCAGATGCAGGACGAACTGTTGGCGATCCGCGCCCGGGCCAAAATCACCACCGTGCTGGTCACCCACGATGTCGAGGAAGCGATCTTCCTCGCCGACCGCGTGGTGGTGATGGAGCCGCGTCCGGGTCGGATCAAGCAAGTGGTCGACATCGCCCTGCCCCATCCACGCCAGCGCAGCAGTTTCGACTTCCACCAATTGCGCGAAGAACTGCTTCACGAACTCACCAGCGACGATCACTACCAGCCCCCCGTGCCGGTGCAGGTCCGCGATCTCCCGCTGTCCTTCATTGCCTACTGAAAAAGGAAATCATTGATGCCGCAACGTCCCAACTTTCTCGTGATCCTGGCCGACGACCTGGGCTTTTCCGACCTCGGCGCCTTCGGTGGCGAAATCAATACGCCGAACCTCGATGCCCTGGCCAACAATGGCCTGCGCCTGACCGATTTTCACACCGCACCGACCTGCTCGCCGACCCGTTCGATGCTGCTCACCGGCACCGACCACCACATCGCCGGCATCGGCACCATGGCCGAAGCACTGACCCCGGACCTGATCGGCAAACCGGGTTACGAAGGACATTTGAACGACCGTGTGGTCGCCCTGCCCGAACTGCTGCGCGAGGCCGGTTACCAGACATTGATGAGCGGCAAATGGCACCTGGGCCTGACCGCGGAACTGGCGCCCCACGCCCGGGGTTTCGAGCGCTCGTTTTCGCTGTTGCCCGGCGCAGCCAACCATTACGGCTTCGAGCCGACCTACGATGAAACGACGCCACGACTGCTCAAATCCACCCCTGCGCTGTACATCGAAGACGACCAGTTCATCGACGAACTGCCCAAGGATTTCTATTCTTCCGATGCCTTTGGCGACAAGCTGCTGCAATACCTCAAGGAGCGCGACCAGACCCGGCCGTTCTTCGCGTACCTGCCTTTTTCCGCGCCACACTGGCCGTTGCAGGCACCCGCCGATGTGGTCGAGAAATACCGTGGCCGCTATGACGCAGGCCCGGAGGTGCTGCGACTTGAGCGCCTGGAAAAGCTCAAGTCGCTGGGATTGATCGAAGCCGATGTCGAGCCGCATCCACTGATCCAGCTGACCGCACAATGGGATGCCTTGAGCGACGAACAGCGGCAGATTTCCGCACGGGCCATGGAGGTGTATGCGGCGATGGTCGAGCGCATGGACTGGAACATCGGCCGCGTCGTCGACTACCTGCGCCAGCAAGGGCAACTGGACAACACGTTTATCCTGTTCATGTCCGATAACGGTGCCGAAGGGGCGCTGCTGGAGGCCTTTCCGAAATTCGGCCCGCAGTTGCTGACCTATCTCAACCAGCATTACGACAACAGCCTGGACAACATCGGCCGCGCCAATTCCTACGTCTGGTACGGGCCGAACTGGGCGCAAGTGGCGACCGCGCCGTCGCGGCTGTTCAAGGCCTTCACCACCGAAGGCGGGATTCGCGTGCCGGCGCTGGTGCATTACCCGCAGCTGTCGCTCAAGGGACAGATCAGCCACGGTTTCGGCACGGTGATGGACATCACGCCGACCATTCTGGATCTTGCCGGCGTGCGCCACCCGGGCAAGCAATGGCATGGCAAACCCGTGGCGGAAGTCCGCGGGAAATCGTGGCTGGGGTTCCTGTCAGGCGAGACGGCGCAGGTGCATGACGAGCACACCGTCACCGGGTGGGAATTGTTCGGACGCCGGGCGATTCGGCAGGGGCAATGGAAGGCGGTGTACATCCCGGGGCCGGTAGGGCCGGCGACCTGGCAGCTGTATGACCTGGGCAGTGATCCGGGGGAGATTCATGACCTGGCGTTGAGCCAACCGCAGAAGCTGAATGCCTTGATCGAGCATTGGCAGAAGTATGTGGATGAGACCGGGGTGATCTTGAGCGAGTCGCCGTTTCAGCCGGATTAAACATTACCCCCCGTGGCGAGGGAGCTTGCTCCCGCTGGGTCGCGAAGCGACCCCCTTATCCCGAAAACGAAGGGGACTGCTGCGCAGCCCAACGGGAGCAAGCTCCCTCGCCACAAGTACGCGTCAGACTTGAGCGGTTTGTGTCCTAATACCTACCGCCTCGTCCTTGCGCACAAACCTGTTAGCCCGCGCAAACGTGCCGAAATCATTGAACCGCACACCCATCTCGCGCATCACCCTGTGCCCGACCGGCACGGTCAACTGGCGGATGTAGAACGGTTCCTTCACCACGAAGTGATGGATCCCGTGACTACTGCCGAAATTGAAGCAGAACGCCTGCAACGGCCACAGCCACCACGCGTTGAGCACCTGGCACTGCTGCATCACGTTGCCCGGTTCCACGTCACCGTAGTAGTGCATGTTCGAGCTGATGAAGTGCAGGCAGAACGTGCGCAACACGTTCGGGCCGATGATCACGACTGCCGCGATGTCGATCACCTGCATCACCGACAACGTCGTCGCCGACCACTCGATCGGTGCGCCCAGCAGATGCGCAACGCCGTTCGCTGCGTGGAAGCCGAGAAACACGTACCACGCGCCCCAATGCATCAGCGCCAGCGGTGCGTAGACCTTGAGCGTGCGGTAAATGATGCTGAACTTCATGGCCCAGGTCTTGGCCCGCAGCATGCGGATGAACGACGACATCATGTTGTCGCCAATCATCAGCAATCGCGCGAACCCCCATGGCTCGCCATTGGTGATGGCGCGCTCTTCCATGTCGGCTTCGGAGCCGGAGACCTTATGGTGGTTGAGGTGCAGGTGACGGCGAATCCACGGATTGATGGTGCTTGGCCGCGCCAGCCATACCAGGCCCATCATCAGGTTGTGCGGCACTTTCTGCTTGCGGAAGTACATGCTGTGGATCAGGTCGTGTTCCAGCTCATGGGTCAGCGAGGCGAAAAATGCGTTAAGCAGCAGGCATGCCCACCAGACCATGTGCCCGGTCATGTAGAGCGCGGCCGAGCCGACCATACCGGCGATGGCGAAGGTCAGAATACCCGCGCCGATGGCGTCCTGACGCTTGAGAATCGGGTAGCGCTCACGCAACTCGACGCCTTTGGCCAGTACCACTTCACGGATATGGGCTGATCGCTGTGATGCATTCAGTCGCTGGGGGCTTGCAGAAGTACCGCTCATGCTTCCATCCTCTGGTTATTGATGGTTGCATCCTGCCTTGCGGACCCTCGCAACGCGGTAGCCGAGAACGCCAACCTGTTGACCGGAAGCGCCAATCAGCATGACTGAACCGACCTCCCTCGCCAGCTGGACCCGCGCCCTGCGCAAGCAACTCGATGCCCTGGGCATCGACAGCACCGCCCTGTGCCAGCAAGCGGGGCTCGACCCACAACTGATGGACGACCCGAATGCGCGCTACCCGTTGTCGGGCACCACGCACCTGTGGAATCTGGCGGTGCAGGCCAGCGGCGACCCGGCAATTGGCTTACGGGTTTCGCGCTTCGTCAGCCCGACCACCTTCCATGCGCTGGGTTATGCGCTGGTGGCCAGCGGCAGCCTGCGGGAAGTGTTCGAACGCATCGTGCGCTATCACCAGGTGGTCAGCGATGCCCTGGAACTGGAACTGACCCGCACCGATGATCGCTACTGTTTCCGCCTGAAAATTCCCGCCAGCAACCCGGCCCCGGCCTTCGAGGCCATCGATGCCTTCATGGCGATCTACGTGCGCACTTGCCGCAATCGCCTGGGTCGCGACTATGCGCCGCTGGCGACCTACCTGCGCCGCCCGGAACCGGAAGACGCGCACCAATGGCATAAAGTTTTTCGCTCGCCCGTGCACTTCGGCACCGACGAAGACCGACTGGAGTTCGCCCTCATCGACTTCGACAGCCATCTGGACGACGCCAACCCGGAACTGGCCGAACACAACGAAACCGTGCTCAAGCGCACCCTGGCGCAACTCAAACCGCTGACGTGGGAGCGCAAGGTCCGCGACGCCATTGAAGAACAACTGCCCGAAGGCGAACCCAGCGCCGAACACATCGCCAAGGCCCTGCACCTGAGCCTGCGCAGCCTGCAACGGCACCTGGCCGATGAAGGCTACCGATTCGATACGCTGCTCAACGAAAGCCGCGAAAACCTCGCGCTGCTACACCTGCGAGACCCGCAGGTGTCGCTGAGCGAAATCAGTTATCTGCTCGGGTTTGCCGATACCAGCAGCTTCAGTCGCGCGTTCAAACGCTGGACGGGGATGACGCCTGGGCAGTTTCGGGATGGGTTGCGCTGATTGATCCAGATGGTGAGTTGGCCCCATCGCGGGCAAGCCCGCTCCTACAGGTTTTTCGGTGACCACAAATCTCTGATTTACGCAGATCCCCTGTGGGAGCGGGCTTGCTCGCGAAAGCGGTGTGTCAGTTGAAATTGATTGACCTGACCTGACGCGTTCGCGAGCAAGCCCGCTCCCACATTGGTTCGTGTCAGCGCCGTCAGATCGTGGCCAGTTCCCGCAATCGGGCAGCATCGAGGATTTCAATTTCGCCGTAACTCAGCCCGATGATCCCCTGCCCCTGCAACTCCTTGAGAATCTGGTTGGTGGTCTGGCGCGACAGCGACAACATGGCGGCAAGCTGCTCCTGGGGCAGTTGCAGGACGCGGCGTGGCTCGTCGAGTTCGCCATAGCCTTCGGCGATCATCAACAAGCGGTGCGCCAGCCGTGCCGGGGCCGGTAACAGGCTCAGTTGTTCGAGGTTGATGAAGGTCATGCGCAGTTTCTGGCTCATCAGCAACGCCAATTGCCGCCAGTGCTGCGGATGCTCGTCGAGCAGCGCCAGCAAGGTGTTCTGGGGGATGTGCAACAGCGTGCACTGGCCCACGCCGTAGGCATCGTGGGTGCGCGGCTGACCGTCGAACAGGCAGATTTCGCCGAACCAGTGCGGCGGCTCCACCAGGCTCAGCAACGCTTCCTTGCCCTGCTCGCTCACGGCACCGACGCGCACCGCGCCTTCCAGTACCGCGTACAGGCCACAGGGCGGATCGCCGCGTTTGAACAGCCGCTGGCCCGGGGTCAAGCGCCGCAGCCTGGCCGTCGACAGCAGGCTATCCTGTAGGGAAACAGGCAAATGGCTGAACCACTGACCGCTCATCAGGCGTGGACGCCAGACCTGCATATCCATGAAAACTCCTAGAGATTGTCGCCTGGCTGACAGAGCGAGAAGTGGCCCCGGGGCATGATCAACCACCCCACAGGAGAACAACAATGAAAAGCCTCGTCGACCACCTCAGTCAATACGCCGCTTACCACCGTGACCCGCGCAACATCGCCTCGCACTTTATCGGCATTCCGCTGATCGTGGTGGCCGTCGCGGTGTTGTTGTCCCGGCCTGAATGGTCGCTGTGCGGCGTGTGGCTGTCACCGGCGGTGCTCGTCTCGCTGGCATCGGCGTGGTTTTACCTGCGCCTGGAGTTGCGTCTTGGCGTGCTGATGACGGTATTGCTCGGGCTGTCCGTGTGGGCAGGCCATGCGCTGGCGCAGCAAAACACGCTGGTCTGGCTGGGCAGTGGCGTGGCGATGTTTGTGATCGGCTGGGCGATCCAGTTTGTCGGCCATCACTACGAAGGACGCAAGCCGGCATTTGTCGATGACGTGACCGGGTTGATTATCGGGCCGTTGTTTGTGGTGGCTGAACTGGCGTTCATGCTGGGGATGCGCCATGACCTCAAGGAGCAGATCGAGGCGCGAGCGGGGGGTGTGCGGGTCAATCCGAAGCGTGCAGCTGTCTAGATCGCATTCGCGGGCAAGCCCGCTCCCACAGTGGATTGGCGCCGAACACAAAAGTTGTGATCACCCCGAAACCTGTGGGAGCGGGCTTGCTCGCGAAGCTTTTGACTTTAAATATTGGCGACCTTCTGCCAGACCTTCGGCTTGAAGAACAGCGTCTCACCCTTCGCCAAACCAACCAGGCTGTCGTGATCCTTGACCACTTCGGCCTCGATCAAATCAGTCTGGCCCTCTACCTTCAGCGTCACTCGCGTCGTCGCCCCCAGCGGACGAATATCGCGCACCTCAGCCGCGTGATGGTCGTCCAGTTCATGGCGCGACAGCGACACCTCGTGCGGGCGGAACAGCACGTGGTTGTCCTCCCCCAAATGCAGACGGTTCGAATCACCGAGGAAGTGATAGACGAAATCGCTGGCCGGGTTTTCGTAGACGTCGCCCGGTGAACCGATCTGCTCGATCACACCCTTGTTCATCACCACGATGCGGTCGGCGACTTCCATCGCTTCTTCCTGGTCGTGGGTCACGAACACCGAGGTCAGGTTGATGTCTTCGTGCAGACGCGCCAGCCACCGGCGCAGTTCTTTACGGACCTTGGCGTCGAGAGCGCCGAAGGGTTCGTCGAGCAGCAACACTTTCGGTTCCACCGCCAGCGCCCGGGCCAAGGCAATGCGTTGACGCTGACCACCAGAGAGTTGTTCCGGGTAGCGGTCCGACAGCCAGTCCAGTTGCACCATGTTCAGCAGTTCGTGGACTTTGGTGGCGATCTGGCTTTCGCTCGGGCGCTGGTTTTTCGGCTTCATGCGCAGGCCGAACGCGACGTTGTCGAACACCGTCATGTGGCGGAACAAAGCGTAGTGCTGGAACACGAAACCGACGTTGCGATCGCGCACGTCGTGGCCGGAAACGTCTTCACCGTGGAATACGATGTTGCCCTGGTCCGGAGTCTCCAGGCCGGCGATGATCCGCAGCAGCGTGGTCTTGCCGCAGCCCGACGGACCGAGCAACGCGACGAGTTCGCCGCTGTGGATGTCCAGGCTGATGTTGTCCAGCGCCTTGAACGCGTTGAAATTCTTGCTGACGTTACGCACTTCGATCGACATGAATTATTCCTCCGCGGCGCTGGCGCGCAGGCGGTTAATACGGTTTTCGCTCCACTGCTTGAGCAGCAGGATGAAGAGCGCCAGGATCAGCAACAGGCTCGCCACGGCGAACGCGGCCACGTGGTTGTATTCGTTGTAGAGGATCTCGACGTGCAGCGGCAGGGTGTTGGTCACCCCGCGAATGTGCCCGGAAACCACCGATACCGCACCGAATTCACCCATGGCCCGCGCGGTGCACAGCACCACGCCGTAGATCAGGCCCCATTTGATGTTGGGTACGGTGACGTGCCAGAACATCTGCCAGCCGTTGGCCCCGAGCAGACGTGCAGCCTCCTCTTCCTGAGTGCCTTGTTCCTGCATCAGCGGGATCAGCTCTCGGGCCACGAACGGCACCGTGACGAAAATCGTCGCCAGCACGATGCCCGGCAGGGCGAAGACGATCTGAATGTCGTGATCCTGCAGCCACGGGCCAAACAGGCCCTGGGCACCGAACATCAACACATAGACCAGACCGGCGATCACCGGCGACACCGAGAACGGCAGGTCGATCAGTGTCACCAGCATGCTCTTGCCGCGGAACGAGTATTTGCTCACGCACCAGGCGGCGCTGACACCGAACACCAGGTTCAGCGGCACCGAAATCAGTACGGCGATGACCGTGAGCTTCAGCGCCGACAGCGCGTCCGGCTCAAAGATCGCGGTGAAAAACGCACCGAGGCCGAGCTTCAGGCCCTGGGACACCACGATGAACAGCGGCAGCAGCAGGAACAGGGCAAAAATCAGCCAGCCAAGGCCGATCAGGACTCGCCGCGAAGTCGCACTGCCACGGCGGGCAGCGTTCGAGGAAGCGGCAGCAATAGACGATTGGGACATGGGTGCGCCTCCTTATGGGGTTTCGATGCGTCGCTGCAACAAGTTGATCAGCAGCAACAGGACGAAGGAAACCACCAGCATCAGTACACCAATGGACGTGGCGCCGGTGTAATCGTATTGGTCGAGCTTGACCATGATCAGCAGCGGCAGGATCTCGGTTTTCATCGGCATGTTGCCGGCGATGAAAATCACCGAACCGTACTCGCCGACCCCGCGGGCAAAGGCCAGTGCGAAGCCGGTCAGCCATGCTGGCAACAGTGCCGGCAGCAGGATATGGCGGAAAACCTGTAATGGTTTTGCACCCAGGCACGCTGCCGCTTCTTCGACTTCACGAGGGATATCGGCCAATACTGGCTGTACGGTACGTACTACGAATGGAAGTGTCACAAAAGTGAGGGCAAGGGTGATGCCCAAGGGGGTGTAGGCGATTTTGAAACCCAGATCCGCTGCAAACTGACCGACCAGGCCGGTAGGGGTGTACAACGCTGTCAGCGCAATACCGGCCACCGCCGTGGGCAATGCGAACGGCAAGTCGATCATTGCATCGATCACTTTTCGTCCAGGGAAGGTATAGCGCACCAATACCCAGGCCAGCAGCGTGCCGATGATGCCGTTGATGATCGCGGCACACAGGGCGGTGCCGAAGCTGAGCTTCAACGCCGCAAGCACCCGTGGCGCCGAGATGATTGCCCAGAACTGATCCCAGGTGAGTTGAGCGGCATGCACGAACATCGCCGCCAGTGGTATGAGCACAATCAGGCTGAGGTACACCAAGGTGTAGCCCAGCGTCAGCCCGAAGCCGGGTATGACGGGGGAGATACGACGCGACATAAAAGTCCTTGGTTAAAAAGCGATCAACTAAACCCATCCTTGTGGGAGCGGGCTTGCTCGCGAAGAGGGTGCATCAGTCAACATTGATGTCGTCTGACGCACCGCCTTCGCGAGCAAGCCCGCTCCCACATGTTATGCAGCTTAAGCCAGGTTATTGCGCCTGGTAGATCTGATCGAACACACCCCCGTCATTGAAGAATTTTGGCTGTGCGGTTTTCCAGCCGCCGAAGTCCTTGTCGATGCTCACCAGTTCCAGTTTCGGGAACTGTTGGGCGTACTTGGCGGCCACGTCCTTGTCACGTGGACGATAGAAGTTCTTCGCCGCGATTTCCTGGCCAGCCGGGCTGTACAGGTGCTTGAGGTAGGCTTCGGCGATCTGCTCGTTGCCCTTTTTCTCGGCGTTTTTGTCGACCACAGCCACTGGCGGTTCAGCGAGGATCGACAGCGAAGGCACGACGATCTCGAACTTGTCGGCGCCGCCCTCTTCTTTCAGCGCCAGGAAGGCTTCGTTTTCCCAGGCCAGCAACACGTCGCCCTGACCGTTGTTGACGAAGGTAATGGTCGAGCCACGAGCGCCGGTGTCCAGCACTGGCACGTGCTTGAACAGGGTTTGTACGTACTCCTTGGCCTTGGCTTCATCACCGCCGTTGGCTTTGAGGCCATAGGCCCAGGCTGCGAGGAAGTTCCAGCGCGCACCGCCGGAGGTTTTCGGGTTCGGCGTGATCACCGAGACGTCATTCTTGACCAGGTCGCCCCAGTCCTTGATGCCTTTAGGGTTGCCCTTGCGCACCAGGAACACGATGGTCGAGGTGTAGGGAGTGCTCGCTTCCGGCAGGCGCTTTTGCCAGTCCGCCGGCAGGGTCTTGCCGAGCTTGGCGATTTCGTCGATGTCACCGGCCAGGGCCAGGGTCACGACATCGGCGCGCAGGCCATCGATCACTGCCCTACCTTGCTTGCCCGAGCCGCCGTGGGATTGCTGGACTTTCACGGTGTCGCCGGCATGATCCTTCTGCCAGAACTTGATGAATTCGGCGTTGTAGTCCTGGTACAGCTCGCGGGTCGGGTCATACGACACGTTGAGCAGCTCGTAATCCTTGGCTACCGCGGAACCGGCAAAAAGGGCGCTGGCCAGGGCGGCCAAAGCGAAGTGGCGAATCGACGACATGATGAAAGCTCCTGGAATTCTTGGTGTGTTGGCTTTTCTTATGGATAACGGGAACCGCGATGCCTGTTTCGCCTCAGCCCGGCTTGTTGCCCGGCTGCTGCAAACGGAATTTTTCTTTACGTTCGATCTGCACCACCTGGGCGTTGTGCACGGTGATTTCCACGGCACCAAAGCGCAGGTCGCGCAGGGCACTCTGGATTTCCCGCAGGATGGTGGCTTCGTCTTGACCGTCGACGCTACGCAGGGATGCGCTCATATTGCTGCTCCTTCAACTAAGAGGTTGCCTCGCAGTGTCGGCACTGCTTGCGGCTTGGGAGCAATACTAGAGAGGTGTGGATATTCTTAAAAAGACTATTTAAGAATGTTTATATAACCAGAAGAGATTACTTGAAGAGACAAGGGTTTGAGGTCAATAACCCTCTTTCAGGCAAACCAAAAACCCTGCGGGAGCGGGCTTGCTCGGGTAGAAACCGGAGACATCCTTTACGTTTTAAACCGGAGACATCGTTTACAGGTATGAAATACGGTCAGGAGGTGCCTGACCATGCCCTGGAATCGAGAGTCCCCAATGGATCAACGAATCAAACTCATAGGCGACTGGCTGCAAGGCAGCTACTCCAAAAGCGAGCTGGCCCGTCACTACGGGCTCAGC
>NZ_JAHBDR010000031.1:0-131574 GCF_019956575.1 Pseudomonas sp. A-R-19 | reverse complement strand
GTTGTACAGGGTGGGTTTGAAGTAGCCAGTAGCGGGTTTCCTACCCGTTGCTCCTGTCGGCGATGATGCTCGGGGCGGGGGCGATGGTGGTCGGGCTGAAGCGGTTGGCGAAGTGAGATGTCGGCGGCTTTCAAACCGCCTTCGCTGGCAAGCCAGTTCCTACAATGTTTATGTGGTCGCCACAGACCCTGGAGGAGCTGGCTTGCCAGCGATGGCGATCTGTAGCCGCCGCCATTCCCGGATCAGCCCACTTGCCCGACATTCAGCAATTTTTTCCGATTCTGCAGCCCTCGCACCACCAGATACAACAATGGCCCAATCGACACAAACACCGCGGTAATCAATAGATAAGGCACCACCGAAAGCGCCGATTGCCCGCGCTTTCGTGCATCCCGGTACATCCAGATGCCCGCCAGTGTCGCCAGCAGGTAAAGATCGATCACAACTTGCGCGGTATCAGGTCGTGACATCAGGCTGATGCCGAACTCGATCAGCGATTGCTCGGCCTGGAGCATCACCGAAACGGTATAGCCGGCAAAGGCGATCAGGGCGATCAGGGGCAAGGCAATGGCATTCATGTGTTCCTTCCTTGGGCAATGACTGGAATCAGCAGCCTATAGCGACCACCACAAATTTGCCATTGACTTGCCATCAGCGTCCGGCTAATTTCGAGCCATGACTTCCACCGTATTGCGCTGCCAGCCAAGCATTATTACCGCCATTCCTCATTTGGCGGGCTAGCTCACGACTGCAGCACCCAACCCGCCCTAGAGGCGGGTTTTCATTTTCTGTCTCCGGGGCCCAGATCAAATTCAGGAGACGACCATGAGCTTTACCACCGACCAGCAAGCCCTGCTTGAACGCTACGTGAAAAAAATCCTTGCCGCGCCGGTGTATGAACTGGCTGTGCGCACGCCGTTGCAGGCGGCACCCGCGTTGTCTGAAGCCTTGGGTAATCAGGTCCTGCTCAAGCGCGAAGACCTGCAGCCGACCTTTTCCTTCAAGATCCGCGGCGCCTACAACAAGCTGGTGCAACTGAGCGACGCGCAAAAGGCTCGCGGCGTGGTCACGGCTTCTGCCGGCAATCATGCCCAGGGCGTGGCACTGGCCGCGCGGGAGTTGGGGATCAACGCCACCATTGTCATGCCCAGCACAACACCGCAACTGAAGGTCATCGGGGTGCGCAGTCGCGGTGCCGATGCGGTGTTGCATGGCGAAAGCTTTCCGTTTGCCCTGGCCTATGCACTGGGCCTGGCCGAGGAAACCGGTCGAACCTTTGTTTCGCCTTTCGACGACCCGGAGGTGATCGCGGGGCAAGGCACGGTGGCGATGGAAATCCTGCGCCAGCATCAAGGTCCGCTGGATGCGATCTTCGTGCCGGTGGGAGGCGGGGGGCTGATCGCGGGCATCGCCGCTTACGTCAAGTACCTACGGCCGGAGGTGCGCATCATTGGCGTCGAGTCGGAACATTCCGCGTGCCTGCAAGCGGCGATGCAGGCCAGCGAACGGGTGGTGCTGCCGAGCGTCGGCACCTTCGCCGATGGGGTGGCGGTGGCACAGATCGGCGCTTACGGCTTCGAGGTCTGCCGGTTTTGCGTGGATGAGGTGCTGACGGTCAGCAACGACGAGCTTTGCGCCGCGATCAAGAATATCTACGACGATACCCGCTCGATCACCGAACCTTCCGGCGCGCTGGCGGTGGCCGGAATCAAGAAGTACGTGGCACGGAGCGGGGTTCGTGGTCAGACCCTGATCGCCATCGACTCAGGAGCCAACATCAACTTCGACAGCCTGGGGCATGTGGCCGAGCGCGCCGCGTTGAGTGGCGCCCAGGCATGACGCTTGTCCCGGTGGTGAGGGAGAAAGCTCCCTCACCACATTGCGGCGGATGCCCGGTTATTCCTGAACGGCTTTCTCGACCTTGTTCGATGCCGACCAGATTCGGTAGCGCACTTCGATGTCCTTGGGCACGTACAGCACCAGCGGCAGCTTGCTGTTGTAACGCAGCAGGAAGCCGTCGCCGACCACCGGGACAAAATCCTCTTTGCTCGTGCCGGCAGGGCAGGCCATCAGCGTGCTCATCGGGCCAATGACTTTTTCCAGGCGATAGAACGGGTAGCCCCAACCCTCGAGGTTCTTCTCCTCGAGAATGCCGCCCAGGCGGGGGTGATTGCAGTCAACGGTCATTGTCTTGCCGGCCAGGATCTCGACCTGGAAGTCGTCTTCCCGAGCCTGTGGCGCAAGGTGGATGACCTGGCGGGTAAACCCGCTGTCGGCCTTCGGATAGGGCGCGGTCTCTTCGAGTTTGGCGGCATGTGCAACGCCAGCAAGCCCCAGTGCGAACAGCGCTGCGCTCGCGTTGACGGTCAATGAATTCATGTTGCCTCCTTGCTTGAAGTGAAGGACGGCATTTTCACTGTCGTGTGCAGTGAATGCAAACCCGCAGGGCCGAGCGTGCAAATTGCGGGTTTCTCAGGGGGGGTTATTGCAATCTGCATGACAGGCTTTACCGGTGATTTGCCTAACCTCTTGATTTGCCGATGAGCTGCACGGCGAAATCCAGGGCATGTTTTATGCTGTAGCTGTCCTTGAAGCTTGCCGGGATTTCACATGAGCGAGCATTGACCATCATTGGCAGTCTCACAAAGGAGAGGGTCGCCATGTTTCTTTCTGCCTTGGAAATTCGCAACATCATCGAAAGCAGCTTTTTACCCCAGCGTTGCCAGTGCACGTTGTCTCCGGATCTGTCGATGACCGTCAAGGTCTATGCCGACGGGCAAACCGATCACCTCGACCTATTGGTCACTGGCATCGATGCCTCCGGGCTCAATGGTTGTCGGGAAATAAACGAGTTGATTGGCCAACTGCGTTCCAGACAGCATCACGTAGAGTTCGAGCCGCACTCGATGCTGGGCAAAGCGCTCTAGCCTGCGGTTTCATGCTCCACCGACACGCGCCGGGTCTGGAAGAATGCCAGGCCCAGCGCCAGTTCAAGGGCGACCGCCAGTAAAATGCCCGGCCCGGCATGACCATTGAGCCATTCGCCAAAGCCCAGCGCAGCCAATCCCCAACAGCCGACCACGAAGCCATGGCTCAATGCATTTCGGACTGAGGACGGGGGTTCATGGCGAACCAGATAGAACATCACGCTCAATGCTGCAAACAGCACAGCCGTGCGTCGTGCGATCAAGCCTGCGGCGAATGAAAACTCCATATCCCAGAGCGACAGTAACCGCTGCGGCACGAGACCCCACACCAGGGCCAGGAAAAAGCATAGAGCGGCGGCAAACGTCGACAATGTACGAAACGACAACTGCATGGCGAATCCTTGCGGGCAGTGAGGGAGGCGCTAGAGCATAGCGCCGCAACCCTCAAAGGAATACCGGCAGGTGCCAAATCAGACGTTTCGCTCAGCCCTGGTTCTCGCAGGCGTCGGAAAGTTTACGGTAGGTAATTTCTGCAGGTTTTCCCGCGTCATCGATGTACTTCATGTCGGCCTTCACCACTTTGCACTCCATGGTGTCGGGCTCGGTCAGTGAAATCACTTTGCTGACATGCAATGGCATGCCGTAGTGATAAGGCACGGCCTGGGAAGTAGTGGTGTCATTGGCTTGAGCCAGCCCGGCAAATGCGGTGCAGGCGAGGGCGGCGGTAACCAGCAGGGTGCGAGTGTTCATCAGTGATCTCCGGTGCGGACGGAAAGTCAGTTCGATGTGTGGCTTGTCGAACCTGCCGCACTGGGCGTCAGAACAGTCTGAGGGCGTGCGGTCCAGTGAAGTGTTGGACCACACGGTTAAGCGAGGGTTAATTCGGCTGAACGCCGCCTGTCGCAACGCTGTGGTCACGGGTATCAGTTAAGACCATCAGGCGCCGGATGGAAAGCCTTCGCAAGCAAGTCGAAGAGGCCCTCGAATTCAGCACAAATCCAGCTGCTTGCGATAAGGCAAATCCGGTCCTGTCTTGCTGCACGTCAACGCCGCCGCCTGCACCGCGAACTTCAGCATGCGGTCGATCTGCTCGCGGCCAAGTTGCTTCAAACCCTCCACCGAGTCCAGCTGCTGTTCGGTCAGCCAGGTAATCAGCGCCGCCTGAAAGGTATCGCCCGCGCCCACGGTGTCGGCGATTTCTACCGCGCAGGCTGGAGTCGACCAAGCGCCATGAGCCCGGCTGAACACGCTCGCGCCTTCGCCGCCGCGGGTCAGGAACACCAACTGACAGCGGTGCTGCAACCAGCCTGCGATGACCTGCGCCGGATCCTGGTCGGGGTACAACAGATGCAGGTCCTCGTCACTGACCTTGATCAGGTCGGCCAGCTCCACTAGCGTCGCGATACGTTTACGCCACAGGTCTATGTCCGGCTGCGGGTTCAGGCGCACGTTCGGATCGAGGCTGATCAGGCGCTTGCCGCTTTCCCTGCGTACCAATGCCAGGAGCGTGTCGGCAATCGGCTGCACCACCAGGGAAAACGAGCCGATATGCAGGCCACGCACCTCAGGCCCGAGCGCTGGCAGGTGCTCCGGTTGCAATTGCCGATCTGCGCAGCCTTCGCCGCGGAAGCTGTACTGCGGTGAGCCATTGGCGCCGACCGCAACCATCGCCAGGGTGGTCGGCGCGGCAAAGTCCAACAGGTAATCCGGCAGCACGCCTTCATCTAGCAGCACCTGCAGCAGGCGTCTGCCCAAGTAGTCAGTGGACAACCCGGCCAACAGTGCCGAGTCCACGCCCAACCGGCGCAAGCCCACCGCCACGTTGAACGGCGAGCCACCGGCGATGGCTTTGAAATTCACGTTGGACGCCAGACCGCTGGCGTCGTTTTCACTGAAAAAATCGAACAGCGCTTCGCCACACACCAGGTACATAATTGTTCACTCTTCAAAGGGTTGCGACATGCTGTTGATAGCGTTCATAAGCTTGCTGACTGGCTTGGACATTGCCCGTGACCGGCAGGGTTTCACTGGCCGGGTCGAGTTTCACGCAGCGTTCGCACAAGTGCGCCAGACTGTCTTCGTGTCCGTTTGCCCGGGATACGCACCAGGCCGCCTGAATCGCCGCACCCAGGGCCGCGGCCTCGCTTTGTTCGGTGCAGATCACTGGTGTATTCATGGTATCGGCGACGATCTGCCGCCACACCGCACTTTTCGAACCGCCACCGATCAGCCGAATGCTGCGGCTTTGTAAGCCATTGTGACGTAGCAGGTCCAGTCCGTAACGCAAACCGAACGTCGTGCCTTCGACCACCGCGCGGCACAGGTTGGCCCGGGTCAGGTTGGTCATGGTCAGGCCCGACAGGCTGCCGCTCGCATGGGGCAGGGCGGGTACCCGCTCGCCGTTGAAGAACGGCAGCATGCACACACCTTCGGCACCGATCGGTGCCTGGGCAACCAGCTCGTTGAATTCATCGATGTCGAGTTCCAGCAGGTCGCGAATCAGCCCGGTGGCATTGGTCAGGTTCATGGTGCAGATCAACGGCAGCCAGCCACCGCTGGAAGAACAGAACGTGGCGACTGCGGACTGCGGGACAACGTCCGGCTGATCGGCATAGGCGTACACCGTGCCCGACGAACCGAGACTCATGGTGATTGCGCCGGGCTGGATGTTGCCGGTGCCGATGGCGCCCATCATGTTGTCGCCGCCGCCACTGGACACCAAGGCCCGCGGGTTGATGCCCAGGTGTTCGGCAATCCCCGGCAGAATCGTGCCGACCGGCTGATGGGCATCGATCAGTTCCGGCAGGGCGGCTTGCAGGCGTCCGCCCGGATCGATGTCACGCAACAATTGCAAATCCCACTGACGGGTTCGAATGTTGAAATACCCGGTGCCGGAGGCATCACCGTATTCACTGCAACTGCGTCCGGTGAGCCAATGGTTGAGGAAGTCGTGAGGCAACAGTATGCGGGCGATCCGGGAAAACACCTCGGGGTGCTGCTCTTTGGTCCATAAGAGCTTGGACGCGGTGTAGCCCGGTGCGATGACCACGCCGAGGCGTTCCAGCGAACCCTTTTCGCCGCCCAGGTGAGCCAGCAGGCGGTCATTCTCCGGGGTGGTTTCGGTGTCACACCAGAGTTTGGCCGGGCGCAGCACCTTGCCCTGATCGTCGAGCAGCACCAGGCCGTGCTGCTGGCCGGAGACGCCAATGCCCAGGATCGACTGGCCATCGACCTTGGCCGCGAGCAAGGCGCGGCGGGTGGCTGTGGCGAAGGCTTCCAGCCATTGATGGGTGTCCTGTTCGCGACGGCCGTTGGCGCCGCTGATCATCGTGTGGGTGGCTGCGCCCTGGCCGAGCACTTCACCACTGGCCGCGTCGAGGATGATGGCTTTGGTGCCCTGGGTGCCGCAGTCGATGCCGAGGAAGTGTTGTTGGGTTGTCATGCTGAATCCTTGATACACGTCTGGATTGAGTATCCCTGGTGCCTGTCAGGCCGCCTTCACGAGCAAGCCCGCTCCCACAGGGGAATGCATTCCAAATGTGGGAGCGGGCTGGCTCGCGAAGGCGGCGGCAGCTTCACCGCAGGACTTACGCCAACACTCGTTCCAGCGTCCGCGACACCCCCACCTCACGCAAACTGTTGCAGCACCACTCGAACGCCGCGACAAATGCTGGGGAGTGCGCGATCGCCGTACCAAAAATCTCCTCGACCGCCAGCAAGCGCTGGGTAATCAGCACATCATCGGCTACCAGTGCCTGGCAGAACGCTGCGCGCGGGTCAGGAATCGAGTAGGTCTGGCCATGCTCGTCCACTCCCTTGAGGTACAGCGCCCACGCCGCTACCACCAACGCTGCACGCTTGGTCTCGCGGCCATCGGCGATCAATCGGTTGATGGTCGGCACGGTGAATTTCGGAAACTTCGACGAGCCGTCCGAACACACCCGTTCAAGCTGATCGGCAATCGCCTGATTGGAGAAGCGCGCCACCAGCGTGTCTTTGTACTGGGTCAGGTCGATGCCCGGCATCGGCGCCAGTTGCGGGGTCACGTCCAGATCCATGTAAGCGCGCATGTAGCGCACGAACAGTGGGTCGTTCATGGTCTCGTGGACGAAGCGGTAACCCTTGAGGAATCCCAGGTACGTCAGCGCCAGATGACTGCCATTGAGCAGCTTGATCTTCATTTCTTCATAGGGCGTGACGTCGTCGGTGAACTGTACGCCGACCTTTTCCCAGGCCGGACGACCGTTGACGAACTTGTCTTCCAGCACCCATTGCACAAAGGGTTCGCAGACCACCGGCCAGGCATCGTCCAGCCCATGCTGGTCGGCCAGTTGCAAACGGTGTTGGGTGCTGGTCATCGGCGTGATGCGATCGACCATGGCGTTGGGGAAACTGACGTTGGCGGCGATCCAGTCGCGCAAATCTTTGTCGTGCAAGGCGGCGAAGGCCAGCAGGGCCTTGCGGGTCACCGCGCCGTTGTGCGGCAGGTTATCGCAGGACATCAGGGTGAACGCCGGCGTGCCCGCGGCGCGGCGCCTGGCCAGTGCCGCGCAGAGAAAGCCGAACACGGTTTTCGGGGTATCGGGGTGCGCCAGGTCATGCTGGATCTGCGGCAAGTGCGCCATGAACTCACCACTGCTGTCGTCGATGCAGTAGCCACCTTCGGTGATGGTCAGCGAGACGATGCGGATCTCGGGGCTGGCCAGCTTGTCGATCAACGCCTGGGCACCGTCTTCAGCCAGCAGCATGTCGCGAAGGGCGCCGATCACCCGCACTTCGGTGGCGTTGCTGTCGCCGAGTTCGAACAGGGTGAACAGGTAATCCTGTTCCTTGAGATCGTCACGGGCGCGGCGGTCCTCGGCGCGCAGGCCGACACCGCAGATGGCCCAGTCCAGCGCTTCTCCGGTGTTCATCAGGGCATCGGTGTAAAACGCCTGGTGGGCGCGATGGAAACCGCCGACGCCGATGTGCGCGATACCTTGGCGGGTATCGCCCAACCCATAGGCGGGCAGGACCACTTCGGGAGCGAGGCGGTTGAGGTTCTGTTTGTTCAGTTTCATCGCAGGCACTCGCAAATCAGGCAGCAACGCGCAACGGGCGGGTCAACGCCACGCCGTCGGCATCGAATAAATGGCAGTGTCGGGCGTCCAGTCGCAGGCTCAGGGTTTCGCCGTAGCGACTGGCCAGATCGCCGCGCACGCGCATAGTCAGGGCTTCGCCGGATGCCGTGCGGACGTGGCAGAAGGTGTCGCTGCCCAGGCGTTCGCTGACATCGGCGGTGACCTGCAAGGTGCAGTCGCCGGGTTTGGCCAGTTCCAGGTGTTCCGGGCGGATGCCCAGCGTCACCGCGCCGCCGACGCTCAGTTGCCGACCGCTCAAGGGCAGGTTGATGCGGGCTCCGGCGTCCAGCTGCACTTCACAGTCCTGGCTGTCTACACGGGTAACCTTGCCCTTGAGGAAGCCCATTTTCGGTGTGCCGAGAAAGCCGGCGACGAACAGGTTGGCAGGCTGGTGGTAGAGATCCAGTGGCGAACCGACTTGCTCGATCTTGCCGCCATTGAGCACAACCACCTTGTCGGCCATGGTCATCGCTTCGACCTGGTCGTGGGTGACGTAGATCATCGTCGCTTGCAGGTCTTTGTGCAGGCGCAGCAGTTCCAGGCGCATCTGCACGCGCAGGGCGGCATCGAGGTTGGACAGCGGTTCGTCGAACAGGAAGATCTTCGGGTTGCGCACGATCGCCCGGCCAATCGCCACGCGCTGGCGCTGGCCGCCGGAGAGTTGCTTGGGCTTGCGCTCCAGCATCGGCCCCAGTTCGAGGATGCGCGCCGCTTCGCTGACCTTTTTCTCTACTTCGGCTTTCGCCACGCCGGCCAGGTCGAGGGCGAACGACATGTTCTTGCGCACGCTCATGTGCGGGTACAGGGCGTAGGTCTGGAACACCATCGCCAGGTCGCGCTTGGCCGGGCTGACTTCGGTGATGTCGCGGCCATCGAGTTCGATGGTGCCGCCGCTGACTTCCTCCAGCCCGGCGATCAGCCGCAGCAGCGTGGATTTACCGCAGCCCGAGGGGCCGACGAAGACCACGAATTCCTTGTCGTTCACCTCAAGGTCAATGCCCTTGATGATGGAAAAACCTTCGAAACCTTTTTGCAGATTCTTGATTTTCAGGTTGGCCATGGTGATGGGCCTCCGTTTATTTTTCTGTAGGAGCGAGCTTGCTCGCGATAAATTTGTAGGCGGAGCGTTCCTCCTGTCTGCACGCGTTATCGTTCACGTCCATCGCGAGCAAGCTCGCTCCTACAGGAATCTTCATTTCACGGCGCCGAACGAGAGGCCGCGCACCAGTTGTTTCTGGCTGATCCAGCCGAAGATCAGGATCGGTGCACAGGCCAGGGTCGAGACCGCCGACAACTTGGCCCAGAACAGCCCTTCGGGGCTCGAATACGAAGCGATCAACGCGGTCAGTGGGGCGGCTTTCGAGGAGGTCAGGTTCAGTGACCAGAACGCCTCGTTCCAGCACAGGATCAGCGACAACAGCACCGTGGACGCCAGGCCGCCCTTGGCGATCGGCAGCAACACCCGCAGCATCTCCTGCGCCAGTGTGGCGCCGTCGAGGCGCGCGGCTTCGAGGATGTCCTTGGGGATGTCCTTGAAGTAGGTGTAAATCATCCAGACCACGATCGGCAGGTTGATCAGCGTGTAGATCACGATCAGCGCGATCCGCGTGTCGAGCAGGCCAAAACTCTTGGCCAGCAGGTAGATCGGCATCAGCACGCCCACCGGCGGCAGCATCTTGGTCGAGAGCATCCACAGCAGCGTGCCCTTGGTCCGCTGGGTCTCGTAGAACGCCATGGAATAGGCCGCCGGTATCGCGATCAGCAGGCACAGGGCGGTGGCGCTGAAGGAAATCACCACCGAGTTCCAGGCGAAACTGAAGTAATCGCTGCGCTCATTGATGTGCAGGTAGTTCTCCAGCGTTGGCATGAAGAGGAACTGCGGCGGCGTGGCGAAGGCATCGATTTCGGTCTTGAAACTGGTCATCACCATCCAGAAGATCGGGAAGAAAATCAGGATCGCGATGGCCCAGGCCAACGTACCGAGCAACAGGCTTTGCAGGCGACGGGATTGTTGAAGAGTCATGGCGGGCCTCAGGCTTTGTCGGTCAGGTTTTTGCCGATCATTCGCACCAGAATGATCGCGGCGATGTTGGCGATGACCACGGCGATCAAGCCGCCCGCCGAGGCCATGCCGACATCGAACTGCACCAGCGCCTGGTTGTAGATCAGGTAGGCGAGGTTGGTCGAGGCGTAGCCGGGGCCGCCGTTGGTGGTGGTGAAGATTTCGGCGAACACCGAGAGCAGGAAGATGGTTTCGATCATCACCACCACCGCAATCGGCCGCGCCAGGTGGGGCAGGGTCAGGTGCCAGAAAATCGCGATCGGCCCGGCGCCGTCCAGGCGCGCGGCTTCTTTCTGCTCCTGGTCGAGGGACTGCATGGCGGTCATCAGGATCAGGATCGCGAAGGGCAGCCATTGCCACGAGACAATGATGATGATCGACAGCAGCGGGTAGTGCGCCAGCCAGTCCACCGGTTGCGCGCCGAACAGCTTCCAGACGTAGGCGAGAATCCCCGACACCGGGTGGAAAATCAGGTTTTTCCAGATCAGCGCACCGACCGTGGGCATGATGAAAAACGGCGAGATCAGCATCACCCGCACGACGCCGCGACCGAAAAACTCACTGGCCTCCAGCAGCGCGCTGATCAGCACGCCGAACACCACACTGATCAGCAGCACGCTGCCCACCAGCAATAGCGTGTTGGTGGCGCCGGGCAGGAAGCCCGAGTCCGTCAGGAAATAAGAGAAGTTCTCCAGCCCGACAAATTCGTTTTCACCCGGATTTAGCAGGTTGTAGCGGATCATCGAGAAGTAGAGGGTCATGCCCAGAGGCACGATCATCCACAACAGCAGCAGCGCTACCGAAGGGCTGACCAGGAACCAGCCGGGGTTGGCCACGCGGCTTTTGCGCTGGGGCTGGGCAATGTCCATATGAGCTTTGGCAGTTGAAGTATTCATGGCGATCAAAACCGATTATTTACAGGCATATGAAGATCAACCGTGGGAGCGGGCTTGCTCGCGAAGAGGCCAGTACATCCGACACAGCTTTTGCGATTGGAATACCGCTTTCGCGAGCAAGCCCGCTCCCACATTGGATACGGGGCTACTTGGGATAACCCGCGCGCTTCATTTCGCGTTCAGTGGTTTGCTGGGCCGCCGCCAGGGCCTGGTCGACCGTGGTCTGGCCGATCAGCGCCGCCGAGAAGGATTTGCCGACCTGGGTACCAATGCCCTGGAACTCGGGAATGGTCACCAACTGAATCCCGATGTAAGGCACCGGCCTGGCGCCCGGCTTGCTTGGGTCCGCGGCTTTGAGCGACTCCAGGGTGACCTTGGCGAACGGCGCGGCGTTCATGTACGCCTCGCTGTAGGTCGAGGCCCGCGTGCCCGGTGGTACGTTGGCGATGCCGTCTTTTTCCGCGACCAGTGCCCCGTATTCCTTGGACGTGGCCCAGGCGCTGAAAATTTTCGCCGCGTCCTTGGCTTTGGAACTGGTGGGAATGGCCAGGGCCCAGGAGTACAACCAGGCCGAGCCCTTGTCGGTAACCTGATGCGGCGCATAGGTGAAACCGACGTGATCGGCGACCTTACTCTGGGTCTTGTCGGTAACGAACGAGCCGGCGACGCTGGCATCGACCCAGATCGCGCATTTGCCACTGTTGAACAGTGCCAGGTTCTCGTTGAAACCGTTGCTCGACGCACCCGGCGGACCGGATTTCTTCATGGTATCGACGTAGAAGGTCAGCGCGTTTTTCCATTCGGGGCCGTTGAATTCCGGCTGCCACTGTTCATCGAACCAACGCGCGCCATAGGCGTTGGCAACAGTGCTGATCAACGCCATGTTCTCACCCCAGCCGGCCTTGCCGCGCAGGCAGATGCCGTACTGCTCTTTATCCTTGTTGGTGAGTTTGCCCGCGAGGTCGCCGATCTGCTCCCAGGTCGGACGCTCTGGCATGCTCAGGCCAGCGTCCTTGAACAGGTCGGTACGGTAGTAGGTGATCGAGCTTTCGGCGTAGAACGGCAGGGCGTACAGCGAGCCCTTGACCGAAAGGCCTTCACGCACCGACGGGAACACATCGTCGAGGGCATAGCTGGCCGGCAAGTCCTTCATCGGCTCCAGCCAACCCTTGGCGCCCCAGAGTGCCGCTTCGTACATGCCGATGGTCAGCACATCGAACTGCCCGCCCTGGGTGGCGATGTCGGTGGTCAGGCGCTGGCGCAGGACGTTTTCTTCGAGCACCACCCAATTGAGCCTGATGTCAGGATGCTCGGCCTCGAAGGTTTTCGAGAGCTTCTGCATGCGGATCATGTCGCTGTTGTTGACGGTGGCGATGGTCAGGGTCTGGGCGCCAAGACTGACGCTGCTGAGGGTCATGCAGGTGAGGGCAAGCAGGGCTTTTACCGAAGGTTGCATCGTGCACTCCTTTTCTGCACCCGGTGGGTTACAGAAGGACAGTTATTGTTTTTGTGTCTTCCTGCGAAGGGAAGAATGTGCACTGATTACAACCTTCAATACGGACGATGACAAAGCGTTGGCAGCACTTTGACTGATACTATTTTGCACTGAAGGAGTATTGCTGAAATGCTGGTCCGTGCTTTGCGTCCCTCACACCGGCGCTAGTACCTGGATCGACTCAATCGACATGGTTTGTCTGGTGGCCAATCTAAACTGCACGAAGAAACCTCCATTCGCATCGGCTCTGGCACCTTCAATCACATACAAGTTTTGATCTCGAAAGGGCAGTCCCGTGATCTCGCGGACACCTGCGGGATGCGTAGCGATCAATGTTTCGCCGGGAAAAAGACCGCGCAGGCGGATCAGCACCCGGACACCAACCGACGGCGACAGCTGCTGCCCAAAATTGCGCTGGACATCGGTTGAAAACCAGCAGTGCTTGTTGACGATGTCATCACGTTTTATTTCACCTTCGCCCGTCCAGCCCCGGGTTTCTCCCGGCGTGTCGAAGCGTGCGTTCTCGTTGATGTTTGTTGGAGTGACGGAGTCTTGCGAAGACTTGGGGCACATGGTTTGAGGTCTCGATGTGGATGGCTGGGTTGCCGCGAGAGCATGGATAACCCATCACGACCAAACCACTGTCGAAACTACCAGTTCCGACCAGTGGCTATCCCTGGTTTTGCTCGGTCAGCCGCTGCACCACCAGCCGCCGGTAGTGCGAAGGCGTCATGCCCTTGAGTTGCTGGAAGCGCCGGTTGAAATTGGAAATATTGTTGAAGCCCGATTCGAAGCAAACATCGGTCACCGGCTTGTCGCCATCGGCCAGCAACTCGCAGGACTTGCTGATGCGCAGGCGATTGACGAATTCGATGAAATTGCGCCCGGTGGCCTGCTTGAATACCCGGCTGAAATACGTAGGTTTCATGCCCAGGTGTTCGGCGACCTCTTCCAGCGTCAAGTCCCGGGCGTAATGGGCGAAAATGTAATCCACCGCGCGGTTGGTGCGGTCGATGTTGTTCTCGTCGGCCAGTTGCGGGGTCGTGGCGCCCGAGAGCAATTGGTAATCGTCGGTGGCCGCAAGCAACTCCAGCAGAATGAAAAAGTGCCCGAGACGGGTCGCACCGGTGGTATCGGCGATGCGCTGCATCAGATCCATCGCCTTGCCGATCGTGTGCTTGCAGCGAAACTCGATGCCGTACTGCGCGCGTTCCAGCAACGGCGCCAGGGCCTTGAGTTCGGCGAATACCTGATAGCCGCTGTCGAACAACTCGTCGGTGAAATTGACCAGCATGTCGCGCTTGGGCACCACTTCGTCCTCGGCCACCTGGCTGATCCAGTTGTGGGGCAAATTGGGGCCGGTCAGGAACAGTGTCTGCGGATAGAAGTTACCGATGTAGTCGCCAATGAATACCTTGCCTGAGCTGGCAACGATCAGGTGCAGTTCGTACTCCTTGTGGAAATGCCAGCGCACCAGCGGGCAGGGAAAACCATGCTGGCGGTAAATGATGGACAGGCCGTTGTGGTCGTCCATCAATTCATAGGAAGGATCGGTAACTCTGGCGGTGCGGGTCATGACAGGGGCGCTTGTGTTGTTATCCCGTCCTGATCATGCCTTCAGCCGGGTGAAAAATGCTACTGCCGCCTGTTTGCCCGCTCATGCAAGGCATGGCCGTAAACCGCTTTGACTCTGCCCATCGAACAAACCAATGCCTCATGGCCGCTATTACTTGAGGCGGGATTGGGCTTTCATTATGTTTGCCGCACGGCAGAGGTGAACCAGGTTTGACTCTTCAAAGAAATCCGCATTGATAATGCTGCACTTGTGAATCCATGGTTTGTTGACATCGAACCAATCATTCAGCTTTTTAGGGATGCTAACCGGCCCCCCTGCGACGGAGTAAGCGGTGGCAGAGAGAGACCATGGGGAACTTGAAGACGGAGGACTTGCCATGACCGTTCCAATAAAAGATTCGAGGTATTGGACATCGGTGATGGCGGTGCCGCTCCATTTGTGTTGAATACTCCTGCCAAAGGCTTGTGGGTCCAGGTCCGGGTGATAATCGGCGGCGAGCAGTACCCGTTGAGTCTTGCTGATGCGTTTCAACTCTCCAAGCGTCTTACGGCTGTGTTCAAGAGGAATGATGAGTTCGCCTAAACCACCTACCAGGCGATCACTGAACTCCTTGAAGTTAAATGGACGATTTCCACGATCCAGTTTATGGAAGTCGAGGATTATGAACTCATCGGGATTAGCCACTAGAAAACTGGAGACGTCCTGAGTTAGCTGAGAGAGCTCGCGATAGGAGCGTACGCCGTTATGGTGGAAGTAAAAATGCAAGTGGTTGTTGCCATTTCTGACGTTTATATCAAATTCAAGTCTGACGTCGAATGCCCTGGCGCCGTTTATCAGTTGATAATAAAACGAGTCGTTTTGGCAGACTGCCCAGTGCGTGGCTGGTGCCAAGATATAGTTACCGTTCTTGTCTGATCCGGTGTTGTGTGCGCCAGGCAGAATCAACTCGCCGAGGGTAAGATTATCAATGACTGGAATGTTACTCATCCAGTCGTTGAGGGTCGGGGCGTAATTGCCATATTCAAAGTTTGGTCGTGTTTCGTTATTGTCGTTCATGGTGCGTCCGTGCAGTGAGGTTGGATAGGGTTATTTGTGAACTAAATGCTTTATCGCATTTGGTGGAGAGGAATTTATAGCAATCAGAAAATAGAAAAGCCACTCTTGCGATTCAAGCAAGAGTGGCAGGCTGTTTCGTATTGTTAATAGGTTGTTAGTTAGGTTTTATGTAAAGTTTTTTTATGTGATTCATTGAGCCCGGCTTTTCGCTTCAATCCATTGCGCCATGTATTGAGTACTTTTGTGGTGGTGATGGCGCAACATGCTGCCGGTAAAGTTATCTCGCCTGATGTTAGCCAGATCCCGCTGGCATTCGACCAGCCGCTGGATCAAGGCCGGGCCATGCACGGATTTGCGGTAACGGCTGGCAAGCAGGGTTTGCGCGTGCGCCTGGGCATGGAGCCAACGCGTCTTGTCATTGTGGAGTTGCACGGCTTGATCGGCGAATTCGCGGGCCGAACGGGTCACTGCACCGGGCCACGCCTCGTCGCCATGCATTGCTTCGGCACCGACCGGGGTCGTCACATTCGGTGTACCACAGAGCATCGCATCGACAATCTTGCCTTTGATGCCCGCGCCAAAACGCAGGGGCGCCATGCAGACCCGCGTCGACGACATGACCTGCAGGGCGTCCTCGGCCCAGTTCATCACATGAAATCCCTGGGTCGGGTTATGCAGGGCGGTCGCCTTGGGCGGTGTGTAGGCACCATAGATATGCAATTGAGCACTGGGCAATTGCTCGCGAACCAACGGCCAGATAGCGGTTTTCAACCAGAGCACGGCATCCCAGTTGGGTGCGTGGCGAAAGTTACCGATATGCAGAAAGTGTGCCCGGTCTTCGTACTCGACTGGCGCACGGGTCGGAAGATCGACCATCAATGGACACCAGTGCAACAGGCTGCGCGCAATCCTGAATTGCTCGACCAGCAATTCGATTTCCACCTCGGAAACCATCAGCGTCAAATCACAGCGAAAAAACGAGGCGATCTCGCGCTTCGCCAGATCGGTATTGGCCATGTGCTCGAATTCTTCTCGCGACGCCTTGGCGAACAGGTCGCTGAAGTCATTGTTGTCATCGTTGGCCTTCAAACGCTCCTTGAGGCGTTGATGCCGACCATGCCTGAGACTTTGCAGGTCGCAACTTTCGAGCACGCGCAAGGCATCGGGACACTGCTTCTCGACACGCCAGCCGAACTGTTCCTCCATCATGAATTGATCGAACAGCACGATGTCCGGCGCCAGTTCGCTGATGAACGTGTCGAAACTGCTGTTGTTCAGCTCGATGGGAACTTCGTGAATTCCCATCGCCGTCAGGTCTGCACGTTGCTCGCCGAAGCCCGCCGGGCTGCTGAACGTGACGTCCCAGCCCTGTTGCAGAAAAACCTCGAGAATTTGCATGACATGCCCGCTGGCCGCGGAAGAGCGGGGCTCGGGCCAGACGTAACCAATGACCAGGACTTTGGTTGCGTTGGGCTCAATCATGTACGGGAATTCCTTGAAGCGAAGACAGGGCAGGGACGAAAAAGGCGCGCATTAAACCACAGGGCGCACAGGGTCACCCGAGAATGCTTTTGACCTTGTCGCGCAACTGATCAATGGAGAAGGGTTTGCCGATCAGGTGCATGCCTTCAGGCACTTCAATGTTTTCGGCGTAGCCGCTGGCAAACAGGATGGGAAGGTTGGGGCGTATCGTGCGGGCGTGGGTGGCCAGTTCACGGCCGTCCATGTCCGGCAGGCCAACATCAGTCATCATCAGGTCGATGTCCTGGTTCACGTCCTTGAGCCTCAGCAGCGCCTCTTCGCTGCCATCGGCTTCCAGTACCTTGAACTCCAATTCCTCCAGTACGTCGACGATCAGCATGCGCACGATGGCATCGTCTTCGACGACCAGGATGATGGGGGCGTTGGCGGATGACATAGTGGAATTCCCGATAAAGATTGGTGTTGCCGGTCGTTGAAAATTGCCGGCTTATTGCATGAGTAAGTGGCGGATCCCGACAAGTTCCCAGGACGATGCAAAAAAGAACCTGGCGCAGGTCAGGCTAGGATAACCCGACGCTTTGCGCGGGCGCAGCGCAATGTAGGACCTTGCGCGAAAACATGTCAGAAAATTGGATCAATGTGCCAGTTTTGGGGCAAACTCCCTGCATCCTGACAGTTCGACAAGGCCTGCCCCATGACCTCTGTGTCCACGGTTGATGAGCAACGATTTCGTAAACTCCTGAGCCGCAACATCAGCCTGCCGTTGGGTCTGGGCGTCATCAGTGCCGTGTTCTTCGTGTCGCTGATCACCTATCTGCTGTCGACGATCCAGTGGGTGGAACACACCGACCGGGTGATCAATAACGCCAATGAAGCGGTCAAGCTGACCGTGGACCTGGAAACCGGGATGCGCGGTTTCCTGCTCAGTGGCGACGAACATTTCCTCGATCCCTACGAAACCGCCAAGCCGCGAGTTGCCGTGGCACTCAATACCTTGCTCGAGTTGACCGCCGATAACCCGGTGCAAACCGACCGCTTGCTGCGGTTGCAGGCGTTGCAGTTGGAGTGGACCAGCTATGCGCAGTCGATGATCGATTTGCAGCGCAGCAGCGGTGACTATCGCTCCGCGGTCAAGGCCGGGCGTGGCAAACGCCTGACCGATGAAATTCGCAAGCAGTTCGAGGAAGTGATCGACACCGAACAGCAACTACGCGCATCGCGCAATGATGAGGTGCGACGCACCACGGTCATGAGCATCAGCCTCTATCTGTTGCTCATCGCCGGCGTCAGCGGCTTGCTGGCGTATGTCGGGCGCCGCGATTTGCTCAATCTTTCGCAAAACTACAGCGTCAATCTCGCGGCCCAACAAGCCAGCGCCCATCGCCTGCAGCAACAGGCCTGGCTGCGCAACGGTCAGACCGAGCTCGCTGAGCAGGTACTGGGGCAGTTGAGCTTGAACCTGCTGGGACGCAACATCCTGCAATTCTGCGCGCAGTACCTCGGCACGGCCGTAGCGGCTATTTATGTGCGCGAAGATCACGGCGGCCTCAAGCGCATCGCCACCTACGGGTTTTCTCGTGAGCAAGAAGAGCGTGAACAGCAGATTTACAGCGACGAAGGCATTGTCGGCCAGGTGGCGCAGCAGGCACGACTGATTCGCCTGGACGAGGTTCCGGGGGATTATTTCAAGGTCAGCTCCGGCCTCGGTGACGGTTTGCCGCGCAGTGTGCTGGTGGTGCCGACCAGCGACGACGACCGGGTCAATGGCGTGATCGAGTTGGGCTTTCTGCGTCCACTGATGGACCGTGACATTGAATTGCTGGAACTGATTGCCGGCAACATCGGCACCTCGATCGAAGCTGCACGCTATCGCCAGCGTTTGCAGGATGTGTTGGCCGAAACCCAGCAACTCAATGAAGAATTGCAGGTACAGCAGGAAGAGCTCAAGACCGCCAACGAAGAGCTCGAAGAACAGTCGCGGGTTCTCAAGGAGTCTCAGGCGCACCTGGAGACCCAGCAGGTGGAACTGGAGCAGACCAACGAACAACTCGCCGAGCAGGCCTTGGCCCTGGCCGAACAACGCGACGCCATGGACCTGAAAAACACCGAGCTCAATCTGGCCCAGATCCAGCTTGAGGATCGCGCAGAAGAATTGCAGCGTTCGAGCAAGTACAAGTCGGAATTCCTCGCCAACATGTCCCACGAACTGCGCACGCCGCTGAACAGTTCGTTGATTCTGGCCAAGCTGCTGGCGGAAAACCCGGAGGGAAACCTCAGCGCCGAGCAGGTCAAGTTCGCCGATTCGATCTATTGCGCCGGCAATGACTTGCTCAACCTGATCAACGACATTCTGGACATTTCCAAGGTCGAGGCCGGCAAGCTGGAAATCCGTCCGGAGAACACCAGCGTCACGCGTCTGGTGGAGGGGCTGCGCGGAATGTTCCAGCCCCTGGCCACGGACAAACAGCTGGATTTCCAGCTCGATGTGCGGGACGGCGCGCCGCTGATGCTATTCACCGACCGCCAGCGCCTGGAGCAAGTGCTGAAGAACCTGCTGTCCAACGCCGTGAAATTCACTGAAAGCGGTATTGTCAGCCTGTCCGTCGCCACGGCGCCGAACGACGGCATTGCGTTCAGCATCCATGATTCCGGGATTGGCATAGAGCGGGATCAGCACGAAAGCATCTTTGAAGCGTTCCGGCAGGCCGATGGCACCACCAATCGGCGTTATGGCGGCACCGGGCTGGGTTTGTCGATTTCCCGTGATCTGGCCGCCTTGCTCGGCGGCTCCATCAGCGTGACCAGCACGCCGGGGCAGGGCAGTGCGTTCACCCTGGTGCTGCCTCAGCAGTACGTGGAACCGGGCGATGTGCCTGTCGAACCGATGCGCGCGGCTCCCGTGGCGGCTGCACCAAGTGTATTGCCACCCACGTTGTCGCCACTGATCGCCGACGTCGACATTCCGCGGTTTGACGACGATCGCAACAAGGGTCCGTTTACCGGCCGCTGCATTCTGGTGGTGGAGGATGAGTCGAACTTTGCGCACATCCTCTACGACCTTGCGCATGAACTGGGTTATCAGTGCCTGGTGGCCCACGGCGCCGATGAAGGTTATGACCTGGCCAAGGCGTTCATCCCCGATGCGATCCTGCTGGACATGCGCCTCCCGGATCATTCCGGCCTGACCGTGCTGCAGCGCCTGAAGGAACACGCCGAAACCCGGCACATCCCGGTGCACGTGATTTCCGTCGAAGACCGGGTCGAAGCGGCGATGCACATGGGTGCCATCGGCTATGCGGTCAAACCGACCACCCGCGAGGAACTCAAGGACGTGTTTGCGCGCCTTGAAGCCAAGCTGACCCAGAAGGTCAAGCGCGTGCTGCTGGTCGAGGACGACGACTTGCAGCGCGACAGCATTGCCCGCCTGATCGGCGACGATGACATAGAGATCACTGCCGTTGGCCTGGCTCAGGAGGCGCTGGACCTGCTGCGCACGTCCGTTTTCGATTGCATGATCATCGACCTCAAATTGCCGGACATGCTCGGCAACGATTTGCTCAAGCGCATGTCCACCGAAGACATCTGCTCCTTTCCGCCGGTCATCGTCTATACCGGGCGCAACCTGACCCGGGATGAAGAGGCCGAACTGCGCAAGTATTCGCGCTCGATCATCATCAAGGGTGCACGCTCGCCGGAGCGACTGCTGGACGAGGTGACACTTTTTCTGCACAAAGTCGAATCGCGGTTGTCCCATGAACGGCAGAAGATGCTCAAAGTCGCCCGCAGCCGCGACAAGGTCTTCGAGGGCCGCAGGGTGCTGCTGGTGGATGACGATGTACGCAACATTTTCGCCCTCACCAGCGCGCTGGAGCAAAAGGGCGCAGTCGTGGTCATTGGCCGCAACGGTCGCGAAGCGATTGAACGATTGAATGAGGTGGAAGACATCGATCTGGTGTTGATGGACGTGATGATGCCGGAGATGGATGGTTATGAAGCCACCGTTGAAATCCGCAAGGACCCGCGCTGGCGCAAGCTGCCGATCATTGCGGTGACGGCCAAGGCCATGAAGGACGATCAGGAGCGCTGCCTGCAGGCCGGCGCCAATGATTACCTGGCCAAGCCCATTGACCTGGATCGCCTGTTTTCACTGATTCGTGTGTGGTTACCGAAGATGGAACGTATCTAGTGGAGCGCAATTTTTCAGTGGAGCGAAACAGCGAAATCGAATTGCGGTTGTTGATCGAGGCGATCTACCTCAAGTACAGCTACGACTTTCGTGATTACTCCGGCGCATCGATCAAGCGCCGGGTCAACCATGCGTTGAGCCAGTTCGAGTGCAGCACCATCTCGGCGTTGCAGGAAAAAGTCCTGCACGACCCCACCGCGTTCATGCAACTGCTGCAATTGCTGACCATCCCGGTCAGCGAGATGTTCCGCGACCCCTCGCACTTCCTGGCCATCCGCAAGGAAGTGGTGCCGCTGCTGCGAACCTACCCTTCGATCAAGATCTGGATCGCCGGATGCAGCACCGGTGAAGAGGTCTATTCGATGGCCATTCTGCTGCGCGAGGAGGGCCTGCTCGACCGCACGATCATTTACGCCACCGACATCAATCCGCGTTCTCTGGAAAAAGCCAAGCAAGGGATTTTCTCGATGGAGAATGTCCGCGCCTACACTGCTAATTACCAGCAGACCGGTGGCCAGTGTTCGTTTGCCGACTACTATACGGCGGCCTATGGCTACGCGATTTTCGACAAGACGCTGCGCGAGAACGTCACTTTCGCCGATCACAGCCTGGCGACGGATAGCGTGTTTTCAGAAACTCAATTAATTTCGTGTCGTAACGTATTGATTTACTTCAATAAAAAACTTCAGGATCGGGCGTTCGGATTGTTTCATGAGTCCCTCTGCTATCGCGGGTTCCTGGTGTTGGGCAGCAAGGAAACCCCGGATTTCTCAGCCTTCGGCGATCAGTTCGAGCCGCTGGTCAAACAAGAACGGATTTACCGAAAATCATGAACAGTGCAACGGGTCTGCCAGCGATCGAAGCGATTGTAATCGGTGCCTCCGCCGGTGGCGTCGAGGCGCTGCTGAGCATCCTTGGGCCGCTGCGCGAAGGCTTCGCGCTGCCAATCATTGTCGTGCTGCACTTGCCGGATGAGCGCCGCAGCCATCTGGCGGACGTGTTTTCCCGTCGGGTTGCCCTGCCAGTGCTGGAGGCGTGCGACAAGACCCTGGTGGAAGCCGGCACGCTGTATTTTGCTGCACCGGGCTATCACTTGTCGGTGGAGCGGGACCGCAGCTTTTCCCTGAGCCTGGAGCCTCGAGTGCATCATTCGCGACCCGCCATCGATTACCTGTTCGAATCGGCCGCCGATGCGTATGGCGCCAATCTGGCCGCGGTATTGCTCACCGGCGCCAACCGCGACGGCGCACGCGGGCTGGCCCAGGTCAAACGGCACGGTGGCATGACCATCGTGCAAGACCCGCAAGAGGCTCAGGTCGCCACCATGCCCCAGGCTGCACTGGATCTGCACCAGCCAGACCACATACTTCCCGTACGCGGCATCGGCCGTCTGCTTGTCGAGCTGGAACGAATCGCATGCTAAGTCATATAAAGGCCAAACTGCTGATCGTCGACGATCTGCCGGAGAACCTGCTGGCGCTCGAAGCGCTGATCAAGCGTGAGGACCGGATCGTGTTCAAGGCGCTGTCCGCCGACGAAGCCTTGTCATTGCTGTTGCAACACGAATTCGCCATGGCCATCCTCGATGTGCAGATGCCGGGCATGAATGGCTTCGAACTGGCCGAATTGATGCGTGGCACGGAAAAAACCCGGAACATCCCGATCGTGTTCGTCAGTGCCGCCGGGCGTGAAATGAACTACGCGTTCAAGGGCTATGAAAGCGGCGCTGTGGACTTCCTGCACAAACCGCTGGACATCCACGCGGTCAAGAGCAAGGTCAATGTGTTCGTCGACCTGTATCGCCAGAGCAAGGCGATGAAGGAACAAGTGCTGGCCCTTGAGGAAAGTCGCCGCGATCAGGAAACCCTGCTCAAGCAACTGCAAAACACCCAGCTGGAACTGGAGCAGGCGGTGCGCATGCGCGATGACTTCATGTCCATCGTCGCCCACGAAGTGCGCACGCCGCTCAACGGCCTGATCCTTGAAACCCAGCTGCGCAAGATGCACCTGGCCCGGGATAACGCCGCGGCTTTCACCCTGGACAAGATGCACGCCATGGTCGACCGCGACGAGCGGCAGATCAAAAGCCTCATCCGCTTGATCGAAGACATGCTCGATGTTTCGCGCATTCGCATTGGAAAGTTGTCGATCCGGCCGACGCGGTTCGATCTTTCGACGCTGGTGCGCGATGTGCTGCACAACTTTTCCCAGCAGATCGACGCCGCCGAGACATCGGTCACCCTCGATGCCGAACAACCGGTGATCGGAAATTGGGACGAGTTTCGTATTGAACAGGTCATTTCTAACCTCCTGACCAACGCCTTGCGCTACGGGGCCAAGAGCCCGATCTCGGTGAAGGTATACAGTGAAGGCGGCCAGGCGCTGGTGGACGTGCAGGACCAGGGGATCGGCATTAGCGAAGAAAACCAGAAACGCATATTCCAGCAATTCGAACGCGTATCGGCCAAGCACGCCGTCGCCGGACTGGGCCTGGGTTTGTTTATTTCAGAACAAATTGTTGCCGCTCATGGCGGTACTATTACGGTCCAGAGCAGGATTGGCGAAGGCGCCTTGTTTCGCGTTTGTCTGCAGCTGTAGGAAAACAGCCAGATAAACGCAACCTCTGATCGACCTCACGGTCGTATCAGCAGCAATTGACCGAACAAAGGCTTCCCATGAGCGAAGATGCACAAGATGTAGTACTCGTCGTCGAGGACGACCCCTCGATTCTGATGGTGCTGTCCGCTTATCTGTCGGGCGAGGGTTACCGCGTATTGCAGGCCGAAAACGGCGAACAGGCTTTTGAGATCCTGGCGAGCAAACCGCACCTGGACATGATGATCACCGACTTCCGCTTGCCTGGCGGCATCTCCGGCGTGCAGATCGCCGAGCCCGCCGTGAAACTGCGACCGGAACTCAAGGTGATTTTCATCAGCGGCTACGCCCAGGAAATCCGTGACACCGACAGCCCGATCACCCGCAAGGCGCCGATCCTGGACAAACCGTTCGATCTGGATAAATTGCAGGAGCTGATGCAGGACATGCTTTCGTAAGCGTTCAGGCGCTGAGCATCTCCCTGACCTTCGCCGTCAACAGGTCGAAGGTAAATGGCTTGGTGATCATCTGCATGCCCGGATCGAGGAACCCGCCGCGCACCGCGGCATGCTCGGCGTAGCCGGTGATGAACAGCACCCGGAGGTCGGGCCGCAGTTGCCGGCCGATTTCCGCCAGTTGCCGGCCATTCATGCCGGGCAGGCCGACATCGCTGATCAGCAGGTCGATGCGCTGGGTCGAATCGAGGATCGGTACCGCGCTATCGCCATCACAGGCCTCGACGAAGGTATAACCCAGCTCGCTCAACACCGTGCTGACCAGCACCCGCACCGCCGGATCGTCCTCGACTATCAGCACCGTCTCGCCATTGTTGGCGAAGGGCGGGTATTCGACGTTGATCGGATGGTCCTGGGGCAGGTCACCCCCAAAGCGCGGCAGAAACAGGCTCACCGTGGTGCCTTCGCCCACGACGCTGTGGATGGCGACGTGACCTCCCGACTGCTTGCTGAAGCCATAGATCATGGATAAACCCAGCCCGGTGCCTTGGCCGATGGGCTTGGTGGTGAAGAACGGATCAAAGACGCGGTTGATGATGCTTTGCGGCATACCGCAGCCGGTATCGGTCACGCTGAGCACCACGTAATCCCCTGCATCGAGATTGCCTTGTGCTTGAGTGAAATCCTCGTCGAGGCATTGGTTCGAGGTGGAGACCACCAGTCTGCCGCCATTGGGCATGGCATCGCGAGCATTGATCACCAGGTTGAGCAGGGCGCTTTCCAGTTGATTGGGATCGGCTTTGGCCACCCACAGTTGCTCATCGAGTTGCATGTCCAGGTGAATGCTTTCGTTGATGCTGCGTTGCAGCAGTTCGCCCATGGAAATCACCAGGGTGTTCATCTCCACGGGTTTCGAATCCAACGACTGCCGCCGGGAAAACGCCAGCAGCCGGTGAGTCAGGCCCGCCGCGCGGTTGGCTGAAGTCACCCCCAGATCGATCAGGCTGTCGAGGTCTTCGGTTCGCCCCCGGGCCAGGCGTCGACGCAACAACTCGAGGCTGCCGATGATGCCGGTCAGCATGTTGTTGAAGTCGTGGGCGATACCGCCGGTGAGCTGGCCGACGGCTTCCATTTTCTGCGACTGGCGCAACGCTTCTTCGTTGTGGCGAAGTTGCGCAGTGCGCTCTTCCACTTGCTGTTCAAGGGTTTCAAGGGTGTTTTGCAGGCGCAGTTCGCTCTGGCTCAGGTCAATCAGCCGATCCCTGGCTTCGTACTGCCGTCGACGCCCGCGCAGGGCCGTGGTGACCAGGCTGATCAGCGTGACCGGGTGAAAAGGACGTTCGAGGAAGGTCACGTTGCCCAATTGCGGGCCGAAGCGTGATGCCGGGTTCTGTTGTGGGCCGCCATGGTGCGTCATCAATACGATCGGCAGGTCCGACCATGCGGGCTGCTGTTCGATCAAGCGGATCAGCGGTTCCAGATCACCACCGAGCAGTGCCTCGGAGGAGATCAGCAGCAGGCCGGCCCCCAGTTCCAGTTCGGCGCACAACCCTGGCAGGTCGCGACTGATCACCCCGTGAACCCCGGCCTCGTTGAGCATCATCAGGGCTAACTGGCTGTCGCGCCCTCGTGGTGCAAGGATGATTGCGTGTTCGGGCGTCGCTTGCATGACCGTCACCGGATCTCGTCCGCGAGCAACGGTTTGCTGGCCCCAAGATAGGTGGGGACGCCACGCAACACGCCCTGGAAGGCTTCCAGCGGTTCACCGATGGTCATGCCCTGGGCGCTGATGCGGTATTCCCGGATAGTCGATTCATGGCTGCCGGTACGTTTCTTGATGATCGAAATCGCCCGGCGCACCTTGCCCAGTGCTTCGAAATAACGCAGCAGAATGACCGTATCGGCCAGGTAAGTGATGTCGACCGGGGCCTGCATGTCACCGACCAGGCCATGCTGGGCAACCGTCATGAAGGTCGCGGCGCCCTTGCGATTGAGGTACAGCAGCAACTCGTGCATGTGCAGCACCAGGGCGTTCTCTTCCGGCATTGCCGCCTGGTAGCCATTGATGCTGTCGATCACCACGGTTTTGATATTACCGTCGTCGACACAGCGCCGGACCCGGTGGGAGAACTCGCCGGGAGAGAGTTCCGCCGCGTCCACTTGTTCGATCAGCAAATTGCCGCTGTCTTGCAGGACCTGCAAATCGATGCCGATGTTCTTCATGCGCTCGAACAGCAACCCCATCTCTTCATCGAAAATGAACAGTGCGGCTTTTTCACCCCGGGCCACGGCCGCGGCGGCGAACACCATGGAGATCAGCGATTTGCCGGTACCGGCCGGACCGAGAATCAAGGTGCTGGAACCGGTTTCGATCCCGCCGCCCAGCAGCGAATCCATTTCGCGGATGCCGCTGGTCAATTGCTGGCGCAGGTATTGACCGCGATGTTCGGCGGCCACCAGGCGCGGGAAGACATGTACGCCGTCGGCCATGATGGTGAAGTCATGAAAGCCGCCCCGGTATTTCTGGCCGCGGTACTTCACCACGCGGATGCGACGTCGTTCGGCGCCATAGTTTGGCGTCAACTCTTCCAGGCGAATCACGCCGTGGGCGACGCTGTGCACGGTTTTGTCCAGGGACTCGGTGGTCAGGTCATCGAGCAGCAGCACCGTGGCGTCGTACCGCACGAAATAGTGTTTGATCGCCAGGATCTGCCGGCGATAGCGCAGCGAGCTTTGCGCCAGCAGGCGAATCTCGGAAAGGCTGTCCAGCACAACCCGGGTCGGTTTGACCCGTTCGACCACTTCGAAGATCTGGCGGGTGGCTTCGCCCAATTCAAGGTCGGAGGAATAGAGCAGCGACTGCTGCTGTTCGGCATTGAGCAGGCTTTCCGGGGGCGTCAGCTCGAAGATATGGACGTTGTCATCCATCTCCCAGCCATGGGACAAGGCGCCCTGGCGCAGCTCGCGTTCGGTTTCGGACAGCGTGATGTACAACGAACGTTCACCGGCTTGCGCACCTGCCAACAGGAAATGCAACGCCACGGTGGTCTTGCCGGTGCCAGGTTCGCCTTCCAGCAAAAACACATGACCGCGAGACAGTCCGCCATTGAGGATATCGTCAAGACCTTCGATACCGGTGGCTGCCTTGGTAAAGTTCAATTCGTTGAATAGAGACAAATGAGTGTCCTCTCCTGGCCTGGGAACGAGGCAGCCATGGGAAACATGGCGTTAGGCTGCCTTTTCACTTGACCCTTGGCCGGGACGACGGTTCAACGAAATGTCAGTCGGGGTCAGAGCCCCTGTTGCAGCGCCGGATCATCGGGGTTCATTTGTTCGAGCTGGGCCGAGAGGATCTGCACGTTTTGCAGCTGCCCGCTTTCCTTCCAGTAATTGATCAGCAGCACCCGGGCCTTGCGATCGTTCGGATGGCGCTGAACGATTTCCTGCAACTGATTCTGCGCCGCTTCGAGCTCCTGCTCACCGTGCAACGTGGTCGCCAGGTCGTAGCGGTAATCGCGGTTGTTCGGCTCAAGTTCAACGGCTTTGGACAGGCCGAGCAGGGCGAATTCGCTTTGGTCGTGATGCAGCAGCCAGAGCCCCAGGGCATGTTGCAGATAGGCCGAGTCGGGTTGCGCCTGGAGTTGTTTGGCCAACAGCTGCCGGGCGGCGTCGTTTTGGCCCTGTTTATCCAGCACTTCGATTTGCAGCACCAGCGCCGGCAGGTTGTCCGGGGCCAGGCGCAGGGTGTTGTCCAGCGCCTGTTGCGCTTCCTTGAGCTCGGCGTTGTGCAGGTGCAGTCGGGCCAGTTGGTACTGATTGTCGGCGCTTTGCGGCTCGCTCTTGAGCACTTGTTCCCAGGCGTCGATGGCTTGCTCCAGCGGCCCGAAATACAACCCCAGGTCATCCGGGGACAACCCCAGCAGCGCGTTGATTGCGGCCAGTCGAACGCTTTGTTCGCTGTCATCGAGCAATGGCCCCAGCAACAGACTGCGCTGGCCGTTCGGTACCAGAGCGCTGATGCTCTTGATCGCGGCGATACGCACTTCGGGCGACTCGTTCTGCAAGTCGGCGTCCGCCAGTTTCAGGGCCACCGAGCTTGGATAATTCGGCAGTTCGGCATGCAGCCAGACGCGCCGCTTGGGCGACAGGTCCGGGCGACCCAATTGCTGATACAGCACCCGCGCGGCACCCGGTTGACCGGCCCGGGCAGCCGCCAGCGCTTCGCTGTAACCATGCTTGATGGCTTCGGGCACCGCCGGGGTGGTATCGCGCAGGGAATACCACGCAAGGCCGATGGCGAACAGGATAGAGAGACTGATGAGCAGGTTGCGGCGGGACTTGGGCATGCAGAATCCGGAAGCTGGCAAGCTTTGGCAAAGTTGCCAGCTTCGGTCAGGCAAGGCTGTGAGTCAAACGTTGAGTTGGGTGAATGCGACCTTGGCCGGTCCCCTGATAGAACGACTCAATAAGCGTTTTTTAAAAGTTGTGCCGGAGACGGGTGTTTAAGCTGGATGGAAATGTCCAGCACCCACGGAAAAAACAATGCCACCTTTTCGTAACGTAACCTCTGCCGCGGGCTCTTCGACTGCACATTTTCAGGTTAACGATAATCGACCCGAAACCCGACTCTCCCATGAGTTTTCAAGGGCCAGGAATAACCCTGAGATCCTGCGCTTATTACAAAACGCCACAAGATCGAATGCTGACTTGCCGCCACCGGTATTGGCAGGTCCGACATTCCAATCTTCTGCAGATTTTGCCAATCAGGCAGGTCTCGATCAGGCAGGTCTCGATCGGGCGTGGTCTGCGCTCACAGAGCATTTGAGAACGACAACGCTGTCGGAGCAGGAAATGCTGGACATTCTCAGCAGCGGTATCTTGCAAACAAAGACAGGCCAGGTCCTTGCCGGATTACTTGCTGACGCGATGTTGCGCTCGATTCGTCCGGTTGGGGAGCTGACAAAAAGTCGGCTGCAAGTCATCGTTAAAGTAATTTGCGATCTACCGCCGAGTCAGTGGCAAACAGCGTTGGGAGAAAATATCAGGTTTCCAAGTGGGCAAAACGGGGAGGGCGTGACCGGGTTCATCCAGTCCCATTTGAATCGTTCAAGTGCACAGCGGGATGAGCGGATTGCAAACAATGAGTTAGTGCAGGATGAGCTATGGGAAGCAATCAAGCAGATCGCCAAACAAGCCCGGACCTGTATTCGCCCAAGTGATGGCGCGCTTGATGGCAAACTGTTGATGCTTGAAGACCTGTCCAAGGTACGCCCCACGCCCCACAACGCGCACGAGGCATTGCGCGATTTCATTCACGAACTCAAGAATCCATCGCAAGTGGCGCGCGTTCGCTGGCCCGATGGGTTTGCGAAGACTGTCGAAGCTGTTCTCGCACAAATCAGCCCCGTCGAAGTCATTAAGCCGACTTGGTTCGAGTGGATCGTCGGCCCCAGTTGGCTCGATAGTTTTTCTCAGGGCGCCGGGACGTTATGGGCCCTGTTGAATCAGACAAAAGTGCAAGATGCGCGCGCCTCAGATGAGCGTGGGCCAACCCTGCTGTCGCACTTGCAGACCATTGAGCGCAACGCGGACTTTTACACAGCAGTCTCCACGAAAGGCCCGAGAGTGCCTGAAGGATTCGTTGGCAAGCTTTTATACGTGTGCAATGCGCTGAATACTGCCCGCCTACTGAGGCTGGACAGTAGCCACATTTCAACATCCCGTCCCAATCCTGAGCCCGGCAGTCACTCGAGGAGATCCGAACCGGGCGGCCACGCCTGGAAAAATGGTGCAACTGATCTTCCTTCCCGATCATTCACTCCAGCACCCGAGCATCCAGACGTTGTTACTCAAAGCCTCATGAACCAGATCTCGCCAGCGCAATTCGCCGCGCAAGTCGACGAGGTTGCAACCTGGCTCATCAACACCATCACGCCCTGGAATACCGCCTATGCCAGTGAGCTAGAGAAGGTTGTAGTCATGCTCGACCCACTGAAGATTCGGGTAGACAACCCAGCAGTCGAGCATTCTCACGCCAGTGCGATATGGAGCCGCACACCCGATATGGAGGCGCTGAGACAGCAACTGGGTGAGTGGCTCAGCAGGATGAGTGGGACTTTGATCAGCACGGGTGCTGCCGTAATAAGCCGAACGGGTGATTTGATCGAGCGCCATCCGCGTAGTGCCGTGGGCATCTTCGCGGCGTTCATGGGAATCAGCGGTCTTTACACCAACTGGTTTCAGCCTGTGCCTGAAATAATTGATCCTTCCCGGATAGGAGCACCCGAGCTTGAGGTCATGCCTGATGAAGCCGCGCTTATCTATGAAGCTATTCTTGAGGATGTAGAGGACCTATTTGAGGAACAACCAGATTTTGCGGCCGAGATTGCGCAGCGTGTCAGCCAGTCCGAGTACCTGGATCCGGTCGACGATCCACAATTGATAGAGGACGTAGAGGAGCTTCTACAACAATCCTTTCCGGATATGCCCGACATGACTTATCAGTCCATGCTCGCAGAAATGATGGAGCTATCGACTTCAGATGTTGAAGGCGAGTCGGAGGATGACCTGGATGATGAAAATGTTATGGAAGCACAGGTATTTGCCAACCCGTTTCGGGACAGCGAGGAAATGGCCGGCGTTCGTAATAAACGCGACGTAGAGGTCAACGTGGGGCCTAAGGGAGTATTTATACGCATTATCATAGCGAAAGCAGTCGTTGATGCGTCGAATCGACGGTTGCAGGAAGTCACTCCCGTGCAACAGCCTGATGAGGAAATTGCTCCGGGTGTAACAGTCGATCAAGCGGCGCAAAAAGTCATTGCCACATTTGAGGCTGCTCAGAAAATCTCGGACCCCTACAAGTTTCTCGCCGCCTCCATCAGCAATCTATTCGCTGAACACAGCTCTTTGCGGGATAAAGCGGCAGGAATTACAGCCAATACGTCTGTCAACGTTGTTTATACAAGCGTAAAACCATTTTCGCTTCCTCCGTTCAGTATTGAAGTAAAAAAATTCACTCTGGCGGAGGTGTGCATTGATGCTCATTTAAGGGGAAGTTCATTTAACGAACGGGTTGAGGTCGCGTGGCCGCAAGGTATGTCATCGGAATTAAAAGACGCCATTTCCTCGGCAAATTTCCAGGACGATTACAAAAAACTGATCAATGAGGTAATCAATCGTCCGGATGTCGCTGCGCTATGGAGGTTAAAAAAAGAAAAAGACGTGGAATTCGCGCTAGATAGCTACTTAAAGACTGAGACGCGTTCTGCGGAAGGCGCCACCATCGCGAATGATTTTTTGAGTGGCGATCTTCACGGGGAACTTGTCTTCGCGAACTCTAAGGAAAGAAGGGAGCGATGGCCATTGAGCGATGCGATTTATCTTTCTGGCAAATCTGGTTATGGGTTATTGGTTTTATTGAATGAACGCAAAGTTGTCGAGGTGCCGAAGAGCTGGGCAGAAGGTGAAGAAAAAGCCTTTGTTCCTAGTGATTTGAAGAAAGACATTGCGGATCGAATAAGGATTGAAGAAAGTTATGGTCGTGTGGATGCCGATTACGAACCACAGTGGGCCTTTAAAGAGGGGGGGCGTTATTATTGGTCTTATGAACCACTCGTACCAAGCGGCCATCCGGATGAAAATATTATTGAAACGCTCTATAAAGTGCAGGTTGATAAGGTTCTATCGGACGTGGACGCGTTGGTATCAACAGGTTGGGAGCGTTTAGCGGACGGAGCGCTGGATGCTGCGGGCAAGTTACTCGTTGCACTTTCCATCGCCGTAGGTTTCGTACCGGTTGCTGGAGTGCCTGTATCCGCGGCGACTCGTGCTGCGGGAGCTTTCCTTCTAGGCTTGCCATCAACAGGAACGGACGCCGTACGTGCCATCCTGGCTGATGATCCCGCAACCAGGGAACTTCATGAAAAAAATGCAATGAGGGGCGTGATTATGGACTTTGCCGGCCCCTTGGCGAGCAAATTATTAGGTAGCGCCTTTACCAAGGTGGCGAATTCGAAGATTACACATAAAGTTTTGGAAATACTGGACTTGAAGCGCATTCCTCGCAGCTTGGCTAAACAGTTTAACGATATACCGAAATGGATACCTGCCAAAGTGAGGAGTAGTTCAAAAATCCAGGCTTTGAGGGACCGAAAATTCCGAAATCATAACGTTATTGATAAATTGAATCACCTGGCTGATGGGCCGCGCGTAGCGGAAAAACTAGCGAAACAAACGGGCGTTAGATATTTCGCCAATCCTCAATCTGGTTATGTTCATGAGGGTTTTCTTTTGCGTGGTGAAAAGTTTCGCAACGGGATGCCTACTTTTAAAGAAAACGCGGAATATGCTTTTGAACATGGCTTCGAATTAACCCATCCGATTAAAAATGTGAAACAAGTGAACGGCATGAAGGGTGGTTTTGGCGGCGGAAAAAATCAAGCAGACTGGGATGGTCGAGGAATTTCAACATCTCCTTATCTTTCCGAAGGAGGCGCAGGCGCGCATCACTATGGTGCGGGGAGACCAGAGGGGGGAATCACATACGTTATCGATGCCAGGGGCACACCGGGTTTTGATTTGTATGCGAATCGTAACTACGCCGACCGACCGCCAATAGAATTGGGTTCTAAACCGTTGGAGATTAACTTTGGGGAAAAAATTCCAGGATCGAGAGTGCTGGGTGCTTATGACAAACTCAATAAGTTTTGGCCAAATCCGCATGCGTTGCAGGAAGCCATTCGTAACAGCGTTCCCATCATGGACGGCGCTGTCCACGGCTTGGTAAAACCGTTGGTAAGGTTTGTAAACGTCACTTCGGCGGCGAAACCAGCGGTGTAATTGCCGGCCAGGTTTTGAAGCCACTCAAACCTGTCGAGAGCCCAAAGCTGTGACTACGCTTGCATGAGATACCTCGACAGGCATTCCCATGCAAGCGTTGCTTCAATACTTCAAGGCGATCATCAACCCCGGCCCCGGGGTGCTGTTGTTTGCCTTGCGAACCATGGCGGCCGGGTTGTTGACCCTGTACCTGGCGTTTTTGTTCGACCTGGACCAGCCCAAGTGGTCGATCATGGCCGTGGTCATCATCAGCCAGCCACTGGGCGGCATGGTGCTGGCGCGCAGTTTTGGCCAAGTCATCGGTACCACCATGGGGGCGGTCGTAGCGGTGACCATCATGGCGATATTTCCGCAGGCGCCGTTGCCGTTCATCACCACCCTGGCCCTGTGGCTGGCATTGTGCACCGCCGGTGGCACGCTGTTGCGCTACACCAGTTCCGGGGCATTCGTGCTCAGTGGCTACACCGCCGTGGTCATCGCGTTGTTGGCGATTCCCGATCAGGACGGCACCTTTTTGCTGGCGGTGACCCGCGTCACCGAAACTTTGCTGGCGGTTGCCTGCGTGTGCGTGGTCAGCCTGCTCACCGCCAGGCCGGAAGCCGTGGCCCGGGACTACTTCGCCAGGATCGATCAGATCACCCGGTTGCTGGCCACCCATGCCAGCGCGGTCATTCGCACCGAAGAGAGCGAGGCCGATTTCCAACAGCGGCAAATGCAGCTGTTGGGCCAGATCAGCGGCCTGGAGGGCGTTCGCCGGCACATGTACTACGATGCCCCGCGCTTGCGCAGTGCCAACGGTCTGGTGCAACTGTTAGGCAATCAATTGGTGCTGTTGACCGCGCGATTGACTGCCTTGCGCCATCAGCGGTTGCTGTTGACCGAGCGCTGGGAGGGCGAGTTGCCTGAGGAAATTCAACAGATACGCGCCGAAGAACTGGCGTTTCTTGATGAATTGGCGCAGCAGGGGCGCTCGCTGTCCAGCGAAAGGCGTCACTATTTCACGGTGCTGCAACAACGCTTCGATGCACTGGCCTACAGGGCCGAACAATTGACCGAGCCGCTGCCGGCCACCTTGCGCTCGCTGGCCTGGTCGCTGCGCTGGGAGCAGGCGCGCCTGCTGCAGCAACTCGAACAGATTCTGGAACTGAGTGATGCGATCCAGAGCGGCCGACCTGCCAGCAGCGTGTTTCGCGGGCGGGAAAACCCGCTGCACCTGGACTTCACCCTGGCGACCATGAATGCCATCCGGGCCTTTTCCGCGTTGTTGATCGCTGGCTTGATCTGGATCGAAACCGGTTGGGACGGTGCGCGAGGCGGGATGGTGCTGGTGGGCATCCTTTGCTCGCTGATGTCGACCTTTCCCCGGCCGTTGCTGGCCGTGCAAAGCTATGCCAGGGGATTTGGGCTGGCGCTGGTGGTCTCGGCGCTGCTGCAGTTCATGTTTGTGCCGATGATCAGCAATTTCGAGATGCTTGCCTTGCTGCTGGCGCCCTTGCTGTATGCCGTGGCGGTAGGGTTGGCCAACCCAGCCACGACGGGAACCGGCATTGGCCTGGGGCTCACGACCTTTCTGTTGCTCGGCCCGTTGAACGTGGGAATCGGTCAAAACACCGCCATCCAGTGGTTCGAGTTTGCCGGGGCTTATACCTGTGCGACGGTGCTGGCGCTGAGTGTCTATGCACTGATCTTTCCGTTCAGGCCGGATCTGCGCATGCGCAGGCTCTACAAGGAGAACTGCGAGCAGGTGTACGCCTTGCTGAAGACCTCGGCGACCGACGAACAGCAGTTTGCTTTCGAGAGCCGCATGGTTGATCGCCTGACCATGATGTTGGGGCTGCTGCCAGCGACCCAAGAGCCGCAATCGCGTGAACTGTTTCAAGTCAGCCTGGGCTGTATGGCACTGGGAATTGCCCTGAATCAGCTCAGGCAGCAGGGACAGAACAACGCCTTGTTGAATCCCGATCTGCAAAGCCGCCTGTTTTCGACAGTCCGGGAAACGGGAAGGCTGGTCGCCGCTCGGCCCGGGGTCGAAGTGGCGCAGGTGCTGGATAACCTGCACAGCCTGGGCGACGAACTGGATGCCTTGCATACCAATGTCCATGAGCACTTGTGGTCAGTGTTCCGTATGCGTGTGGCGCTGCTGATCGTGGTGTCGTTCGTCGAGCGTTATCGCGGTTACTTTCAACCCGCAGGCCTTGAAGGAGACCCTGTCCTTGCCCATTGATCTGGAAGTAGGGGGGGCCTATCTGCCCCCGATTGCCCAGGCGCTGCTGCTGGGTTTGCCGATTTTCCTGTTGCTGGACTGGACGTTGCGGCGCCTTGGCGTGCTGCAGTTCGTCTGGCATGAAGCGTTGTTCGAAGGCGCGCTGTATGTCTGTGTCTGCGCCACGTTGATCCTGGTGATGGGAGCCTGATGCCTTGAAGAACATCCTTTCCCGACTCACGACCGTCGCGGTGGTGCTGCTGGCCGTCATCCTGGGTTGGTTCGCCTGGGAGCACTACACCCGCGCCCCCTGGACCCGGGATGCCCGGGTGCGTGCCGATGTGGTGACCTTGTCCGCCGATGTTTCAGGGCGAATCGTCAGCCTGTCCGTGCAGGACAACCAACACGTGGACAAAGGCCAGGCGCTGCTGCAGATCGATCCGGCGCGTTACACCCTGGCGGTGGAGCATGCCAAGCGTGCCGTTGAAGTATCGAAAGCCTCGCTCGGACAAGCCCAGGCGGCCATTAGCGCCAGCGAAGCGTTGCTCAAGCAACGCCAGAGTGAGGAGCAACGGCGGCGCACGCTCAAGGATCGTTCGGCGATTTCCGGCGAAGAATGGGAGAAAGCCAACACCGATGTGTCGGTTGCCCAGGCTGACTTGCTGCGCAATCAGGCCAATCTGGTGTTGGCCCAGGCCAACGTGCAATTGGCCATCGCGGCCTTGACCCAGTCCGAGCTCGATTTGCAGCGTACCCATGTCGTCTCCCCGGTGACCGGCTTTGTCACCAATCTGCTGACCCGGGAGGGCGACTACGCTTCGGCCGGCGGCCCGTTGCTGGCGCTGGTGGACAGCGACTCGTTCTATGTCAGCGGTTACTTTGAAGAAACCAAGTTGCCGCGGATCGAGGAGGGTGACCGGGTCAAGATCGAGTTGATGAGTGGCGAGACGTTCGGCGGCAAAGTGCAGAGCATTGCCTTCGCCATTGCCGACCGGGAAAACCTGCCGGGCGGTCGCCTGCTGGCCAACATCAATCCCAGTTACACCTGGATCAAACTGGCGCAACGAGTGCCGGTGCGGATCGAGATCGATGCCGACTATGCCGGTAAGAAAAACCTCAGGGCGGGGACCACGGCCACTGTGACCGTCCAGGAAAACCGCTAACCCTTGTAGGAGCCGACTTGCTGGCGATGGGCTCAAGGGCGCCGCGTTTATCCAGTTTGCACACGTCATCGTTGACGACCATCGCTGGCAAGCCAGCTCCTACAACGGGCAGCAGGTCGCGCAATACCTGTAGGAGCCGGCTTGCTGGCGATGGGCTCAAGGGCGCCGCGTTTATCCAGTTTGCACGCGTTATCGTTGACGACCATCGCTGGCAAGCCAGCTCCTACAAGGCAGGCCGCGCAATACCTGTAGGAGCCGGCTTGCTGGCGATGGGCTCAAGGGCGCCGCGTTTATCCAGTTTGCACGCGTTATCGTTGACGTCCATCGCGAGCAGGCTCGCTCCTACAGGGACCGGGCAAGTTTCGGGCAAAAAAAGCCCCGCGACCGAATGAGACGCAGGGCTAAAAAATTGGTTGGTTACGGCCAACCAAAGGAGCGCTTTAAAACTTCAAGTCAGTTGCTCGCAACCGTCTCCGGCTGCCAGCCGCCACCGAGGGCCTTGTAGATCGCGACGATGCCGCGATACAGGTCGACCTCGGCCTGGGCCTGGGTGTCTTCGGCGGCCAGGCGTTCACGCTGGGCGTCGAGCAGCACGAGGAAATCGGTGTTGCCTTCGCGGTAGCGGATCTCTGCGAGGTCGGCGGCCGAGCGGCTGGACTCGCTCTGGCGAATCAACGAGATCAGGCGCTGCTGGCGTTTGCCGTAGTCGCTGAAAGCGTTTTCCGACTCTTCCAAAGCCAGCAATACTTGCTGCTCATAGGTCGCAAGGGCGCCTTCGGCATCGGCGTCGGCGCCGCGCAAACGGGCCTTCACACTACCCAGGTCAAACGCCGCCCAGGTGATGCTCGGGCCGAGTGCCCAGGCGTTGGCCGCCGAAGAGCCGATCTGCGAGCCGCGCCCGGCCGTAAAGCCAAGGAAGCCGCTGAGGCTGACACGCGGGAACAAATCCGCCTTGGCCACGCCGATACGCGCGGTGGCCGAGGCCAGCTTGCGTTCGGCACTGCGAATGTCCGGACGGCGCTGCAGCAGTTCACCCGGATCACCGATCGGCAGGGCCTTGGCGATCGCCGGCAGGTCTTTCGGGCTCAGGTCCACGGTCAGCTTGTCCGGACGTTCACCCAGCAGGGTGGCGATGCGGTTTTTCTGCCGAACCTGTTCAGCCTGCAACTGCGGCACGCTGGCTTCGACCGAGGCCAAACGGGCATCGGCACGCTCGACATCGAGCTGATCGCCAACGCCGGCATCTCGCAGGCTGATGGTGATCTTGCGCGACTCCTGCTGGTTCTGCAGGTTGGCCAGGGCGATCTTCTCCCGCAACTGCGCACCGCGCAGTTGACCGTAGGAGTCCACCAGTTCGGCAATCATGCTGACTTGCAGTTGGTACAGATCGGCTTCAAACGCCTGTTGCTCGGCGTTGGCAGACTCCAGGTTGCGCTGGATACGGCCGAACAGGTCGATCTCCCAAGCCATGTCCAGGCCCAGGTCGTAGCGTTCGCTGTTGACCCGGTCGGTGGTCTGGCCCGGAATCTGGCCTTTGCCCAGGTCACTGCTGACGCGGCTGGTGATGGTCGGCATGGCGTCGTTGCTGACGTCATCGCGGATCGCCCGCGCCGCTTTCCAGCGGGCGAAGGCGACGCGCAGATCGCGGTTGCCTTGCAGCGATTGCATCACCAACTGGTTGAGGGTCGGGTCTTCGAACTGCTGCCACCAGATGCCTTCGAAACGTGAACGGTCAAAGTTCTTCTGGCCGGCCGCACCATCGGTGGCGGTGGTGATGTTGGCCGGTTCAAGGGCTTCGGTCTTGTAGTCCGGACCCACGGCACAGGCGCTCAGGGCCAGTACCAGCAGGCTCGGCAGGAAGGCTTTCAAACTCATCAATGCGACTCCAGCTTCAGGGTGGCCTTGGCAGCTTTGCGCTTCTCGCCGCGCTCGACAAAGTTACGAATCAGGACGTAGAACACCGGCGTCAGCAATAGACCGAAGAAGGTCACCCCGAGCATCCCGGAGAACACCGCTACACCCATGGCGTGGCGCATTTCTGCGCCGGCACCGCTGGAGAACACCAGTGGCACTACACCCATGATGAACGCGAAGGAAGTCATCAGGATCGGGCGCAGACGCAGGCGGCAAGCTTCCAGGACCGCTGCCAGCGGGTTCATGCCTTCAAGCTGTTTATCCTTGGCAAACTCGACGATCAGAATCGCGTTCTTACAGGCAAGCCCCACCAACACGATCAAACCGATCTGGGTAAAGATGTTGTTGTCGCCACCGGAGGCAATCACGCCGGTAATGGCCGACAGCAGGGTCATCGGTACGATCAGGATCACCGCCAGTGGCAGGCTCCAGCTTTCGTATTGAGCCGCCAGTACCAGGAACGCCAGCAGCACACAGAGCGGGAACACGAACAGCGCGGTGTTGCCGGACAGAATCTGCTGGTAGGTCAGGTCGGTCCATTCGTAGGTCATGCCGTTGGGCAGTTCTTCCTTGAGCAGTTTCTCGATGGCTTTTTCGGCCTGGCCGGAGCTGTAGCCGGGGGCTGCCGCACCGTTGATTTCAGCGGTGATGAAGCCGTTGTAGTGCATCACGCGGTCCGGCCCCGAGGTATCGCTGACCTTGATGAAGGTCGCCAGCGGGATCATCTCGCCTTTGTTGTTGCGCACTTTCAACTGGCCGATCTGGTCTGATTCGAGGCGGAACTGCTGCTCGGCCTGAACGTTGACCTGATAGGTGCGACCGAAACGGTTGAAGTCGTTGGCATACAGCGAACCCAGGTAGATCTGCAGGGTGTCGAAGATGTCGCTGACGGCCACGCCGTGGGTCTTGGCTTTCTCGCGGTCGATGGCGGCATCGACCTGGGGCACGTTGACTGTGTAGCTGGTGAACAGGCCGGCCAGTTCCGGCACGTTGTGGCTCTTGTTGATGATGTTCATGGTTTCCTTATACAGCTCTTCGTAGCCCAGGTTGCCCCGGTCCTCGATCTGCAGGCGGAAACCACCGATGGTGCCCAGGCCTTGTACCGGCGGCGGCGGGAAGATCGCCATGTAGGCTTCCTGGATGTTCGCGTACTGGCCGTTCAAGGCCCCGGCAATGGCCCCTGCGGACATGCTCGGGTCTTTACGTTCGTCGAACGGCTTCAGGGTCACGAACACAATGCCGGCGTTCGGGCTATTGGTGAAACCATTGATCGACAGGCCAGGAAAGGCCACTGCGCTTTCCACGCCAGGCTGTTTCAGCGCCAGCTCGGACATGCGCTTGATCACGTCTTCGGTACGGTCAAGGCTGGAGGCGTCCGGCAGTTGCGCGAAGGCCACCAGGTATTGCTTGTCCTGGCCGGGTACGAAACCGGTCGGGGTGCTAGAGAAACCGAAGAAGGTCAGGACCATCAGGCCGGCGTACAGCAGCAGGGCGATACCGCTGGAGCGGATTACACGGGCAACGGTGCCGACATAACCATGGCTGGCCTTTTCAAAGAAGCGGTTGAACGGACGGAACAACCAGCCGCCAAACATCTTGTCCAGAATCCTCGAGAAGCGGTCCTTCGGTGCGTCGTGGCCTTTGAGCAACACCGCAGCCAGTGCCGGCGACAGGGTCAGCGAGTTGAAGGCCGAGATCACCGTCGAAATCGCAATGGTCAGGGCGAACTGCTTGTAGAACTGCCCCGTCAGGCCGGAGATGAACGCAGCAGGTACGAACACCGCACACAGCACCAGTGCCGTGGCGATGATCGGGCCGGTGACCTCGCCCATGGCTTTTTTGGTCGCTTCGACCGGCGTCAGTCCGAGTTCAATGTTCCGTTCGACGTTCTCCACCACCACGATCGCGTCGTCCACCACGATACCGATCGCCAATACCAGGCCGAACAGCGACAGGGCGTTGAGCGAGAAGCCGAACAGGTGCATCACGGCAAAGGTACCGATCAGCGAGACCGGCACAGCGACCAGCGGAATGATCGAGGCGCGCCAGGTTTGCAGGAACAGGATCACCACCAGCACCACGAGGATCAGCGCTTCGAAGAGGGTGTGAACCACCGCCTCGATGGAGCCGCGCACGAAGATCGTCGGGTCATAGACGATGCTGAAGTCCATGCCTTCAGGGAAGCTCTTCTTCAGTTCGGCCATTTTGGCCCGCACTTCGTTGGAGATCTCGATGGCGTTGGAGCCGGGGCGCTGGAAGATCGGGATCGCCACCGCCGGCTGGTTGTTCAGCAGCGAACGCAGGGCGTACTGGCTGGAGCCGAGTTCAACCCGGGCGATGTCCTTGAGGCGAGTGATTTCACCGTTGTCGCCGGAGCGAATGATGATGTTCTCGAACTCTTCCTCAGACACCAGACGGCCCTGGGTGTTGACCGACAACTGGAAGCTCTGGGCATTCGGGGCAGGGGGCGCGCCCAGTGCACCGGCGGCCACCTGACGGTTCTGTTCACGAATGGCGGTGACAACGTCAGTTGCGGTCAGGTTGCGCGAAGCGGTCTTGTTCGGATCGAGCCAGACACGCAGCGAGTAGTCGCCCATGCCGAACAGTTGCACGTCACCCACACCGCCCAGCCGCGCCAGTTCATCCTTGATGTTGAGGATCGCATAGTTGGACAGGTAGAGCATGTCGTAGCGTTTGTCCGGCGAGGTCAAGTGCACAACCATGGTCAGGTCGGGCGACGCCTTGTCCACGGTGATACCGATGCGCGTCACTTCCTCGGGAAGTTTCGGCTCGGTCCGGGTCACGCGGTTCTGCACCTGCACCTGTGCGTTGTCCAGGTCGGTACCCAGGGCGAAGGTGATGGTCAGGGTGATCTTGCCGTCGGCGGTCGACTGCGAGGACATGTACAGCATGTTCTCGACACCGGTAATGGCTTGCTCCAGTGGAGCGGCCACGGTTTCACCGATGACTTTCGGGTTGGCACCCGGGAAGTTGGCGCGGACCACTACGGTCGGCGGCACCACTTCCGGGTACTCGCTGATCGGCAGCTGGAACAGCGAGATCGCACCGGCGATCAGGATCAACAGCGAGAGAACCGCTGCGAAGATCGGCCGCGAAATGAAGAATTGGGAAAAATTCATCGTAAAAATCCCTTAACCGCGTGGGGTCGTGGCAGCCAGTTTCACAGCCGTGCCCGGTGCAACCCTGGCAGGCGCGACTTGGGGCAGGTTGCTGGCTTCCAGCGCTTGGCGTTGTTGTGCGAGTGCCGCGAGGGTCTGTTCACTGGCCATCGGAATCACTTCAGGGGTGACCGGTGAACCCGGGCGTACCCGTTGCAGACCCTTGACGATGATCGTGTCGTCCTTGTTCAGGCCGCTGCGCACGATGCGCAAGCCTTCGATCTTCGGACCCAGTTCCACTGCGCGGTAGGCAGTCTTGTTGTCGGCATCCATCACCAGCACGAACTTCTTGCCCAGGTCGGTGCCGACGGCTTCGTCGTTGATCAGCATGGCGCTGTAGGTGCCGCTGCCCACCAGTTTCAGGCGTGCATAGAGGCCCGGGGTGTAGCTGCCATCGCTGTTGTCGAACACGGCGCGACCACGGATGGTGCCGGTCTTCGGGTTGACCTGGTTGTCGACGAAGTTCATCACGCCCTGGTGCGGGTTGCCGTCCTCGTTGGACAGGCCCATGTAGACCGGGGTGGTGGCGCCGCGTTTGCCCTGGCGAGCGAGCTCGGTGTACTTGAGGAACACACGTTCGTCCGCGTCGAAGTAGGCGTACACCTTGTCGGTGGAGACCACGCTGGTCAGCGGGGTAGTGTCCGCGGTCACCAGGTTGCCGGCGGTGATTTCCGCACGGCTGACGCGGCCGCTGATCGGTGCAGTGACGCGGGTGAAACTCAGGTTCAGCTTGGCCAGATCAAGCTGTGCTTGCAGGGCACCAACAGCGGCGCGGGCTTCCTGGGCGGCGCTGGTACGCGAATCGGCCAGCTCGGCGGAAATGGCGTTGCTGGTACGCAGGCGTTCACCGCGCTGGGCTTCGTTTTCGCTGCGGGTGGCATTGGCGCGCGATTGGGCGACCAGTGCTTCGAGGCGGCGGACCTCAGCCTGGAACGGACGCGGGTCGATCTGGAACAGCAGGTCGCCTTTCTTGACCAGTGCACCTTCAGTGAACGCCACCTCATCGATCTGGCCGGAGACCCGTGGACGAATCTCGACAGTTTCCGGGGCTTCGAGGCGCCCGGTGAATTCGTCCCACTCGTTGACCGGTTGTTCCAGCACCTTGGCCACGCTGACCTTGGCTGCTGGCATCGTGGCGGCGGTTTCCGGGACCTTGCCGCAAGCGCTGAGCACCACTACGGCCAACAGAGCCAACGGGAAGCGCAAATGTTTGAGTGACTGTTCCATGGATGCATCCGCCAATGTGTTGAGATTGGCGAATGATGCGCGGCGGGTTTGTATCTCACGAATCGAATGGGGCGAAGGTAACTATCATTCGGAATGATATAAGAGCCGAGCCAGCCCTCTAGCATGCACCTTTGATTAGCGGGCTATCAATCAGATCGATGGAATTTCTGTGTTGCTGAAAAAGCATCAATAGGACTTGAGACCGAGGTGCGGCCATCGCGAGCAGGCTCGCTCCTACAGTGGATCTCGTCAGCCACCTGCGCTGTGCCGGTTTCGTCACCGCCGATGCCCAAACCCATCAAGCCATGACGCCTCGGATAGACCACGCTGACCGGTCTTTCCAAGGAGATGACCATGATCCGACTGACCCTGATCGAAGCCCGCGAGTTGGCCGAATCGATCCTGTTGCACAACGGTTTTAATCTGGCCCATGCACAAGCGGTGGCGGCGACGGTGGTTGTCGGCGAGCGTGATGGCTGTGCCTCCCACGGTTTGTACCGGATTCTGGGGTGTGTGAATTCCCTGCGGGCCGGCAAGGTGTCAGCCGATGCCGAGCCACAGGTGATCGACCAGGCGCCGTCGATTGTGCGGGTGGATGCTGGCGGTGGCTTTTCGCAGTTGGCGTTTCAGGCTGGATTGCCGTTGTTGGCGCACAAAGCCCGGGCCAACGGCATTGCGGCGTTGGCAATCAACCGCTGTGTCCATTTCTCGGCGCTGTGGGTGGAGATCGAGCAGTTGACGGCTGCCGGCCTGGTGGCACTGGCGTGTAATCCGAGCCACGCCTGGGTGGCGCCGGCGGGAGGACGACTGCCGGTGTTCGGTACCAATCCCATTGCCTTCGGTTGGCCGCGTGCGGGGCAGGATCCGTTTGTGTTCGACTTCGCCACCAGCGCGATTGCCCGTGGCGAGATCGAACTGCACCGGCGTGCTGGCAAGGCGATTCCCGAAGGTTGGGGCGTGGACGCCCAGGGCCGGCCGAGCACCGACGCCAACGTGGTGCTCGACAGCGGCGCGATGCTGACGTTCGGCGGGCACAAGGGTTCGGCGCTGGCCGCGATGGTGGAATTGATCGCCGGGCCGCTGATCGGTGACCTGACCAGTGCCGAGTCGTTGGCTTACGACGGGGGCAGCAAGTCGTCGCCGTACCATGGCGAGTTGATCATCGCCCTGGACCCTCGGCGCTTTCTCGGGGACGCCACAGAAGAACATCTGGCCCGGGCCGAAGCCTTGTTCCAGGGCATTGAGGGGCAGGGGGCGCGCTTGCCGTCGCAACGACGTTACGCGGCGCGGGTACGCAGCCTGGTGGAAGGCGTGCAAATTCCCGAGGCGCTGTACAACGACCTCAAGGCCTTGCTCGCCTGATTCAGTAGGAGCGAGCTTGCTCGCGAAAAACGCAAGGACAACGTTTCCATTCAGGCAACACGCGTTATCGTTGACGTCCATCGCGAGCAAGCTCGCTCCTACAGGGATTTACTCAGGCCACAGAATCGGCCCGGCGTGGGCTGGTCGGGGCTGGGTCCAGTGCAGCAATCCGCGCCTGCGACTCGGCATCCACCTGGCGCAACGACTTGCCACGGGTCTCGCGGGTCAGGCCGACAGCCACCACGGATATCAGCGCGGCGCCTACCAGATACCAGGCGATCGGAGTCGAGCTGTGGTACTTGTTGAGCAAGGTGATGGCGATCAGCGGTGCCAGGGAACCGGCGAAGATCGGCGCCACCTGGTAGCACAGGGACAGAGCGGTGTAGCGTACGTGGGTCGGGAACAGTTCAGCCATCAGCGCCGAGTAGGGCGCATAAGTCATCGACTCGATGGCCAGGCCCAGGGTGATGGCGGCCATGATCAGCCAGTTGTTGCCGGTGTCCATCATCGGGAAACCGATGAACCCCCAGAACGCTGTCAGCACCGCGCCGGTCAGGTACACCGGCTTGCGCCCGATGATGTCCGACAGATAGCCCATCAACGGGATCAGGAAAAAGTGCACCAGGTGCGCGCCGAACATCAGCAGCAGAATTTGCGACGTGTCCTTGTGCACCACCAGTTTCAGATAAGTAATCGAGAACGTCACCACGGTGTAGTAGAGGATGTTCTCGGCAAAGCGTGCGCCGATTCCCACCAGCACCGAACGCCAGTGATGACGCAGCACCTCCACCACACCGAGCTGTTGCTGTTTGGTCTGTGCCTGACGGGCCTGGGCTTCCTTGAAGATCGGCGCGTCGTCTACGCTGGTGCGAATCCAGTAACCGATCAACACGACTACCGCCGAGAACCAGAACGCCACGCGCCAGCCCCAGGCAAGGAACTGCTGCTCTGACAGGTTCGACGACAACAGCAGCAGGGCGACCGTGGCCACCAGGTTGCCGGCCGGCACCCCGGCTTGCGGCCAACTGGCCCAGAAGCCCCGACGATTGTCCGGGCAGTGTTCGGACACCAGTAGAATCGCGCCGCCCCATTCGCCACCGAAAGCGAAGCCCTGGATCAACCGCAACAGCACCAGTAGCACCGGCGCTGCATAACCGATCTGGTCGAAGCCAGGCAGGCAACCCATCAGGAAGGTGGTGATGCCGACCACTACCAGGCTCAGTTGCAGCAGGCGCTTGCGGCCGAATTTGTCACCGTAGTGACCGAATACCAAACCGCCCAACGGCCGGGCGAGAAAGCCGACCGCGTACAAGGCGAAGGCGGCGATGATGCCGTCGATGGGGCTGTCGGTCTGGCGGAAGAACAGCTGGCCGAAAACCAATGCCGAGGCGGTGCCGTAGAGAAAGAACTCATACCATTCAGCGACGGTGCCAGCCATGGCGGCGGCCACTACGCGTTTGAGTCCCGAGGGTGTGGTTGCGCTTTGCGTGTGTTGAGGATTCGACATGCTGACGTACCTTGTTAAGGCGCAGAAAAATGGGCAGCCGGGCCGGTAAGGGCCTGCCCGGCAATCACTCAGAGACCGACGTCCGGCAGTTCCGGGCGGTTGGCCAACGCCTTGGCCATGATCTGCTCGACGAATACGCGGTCGGCTTCCGGCAGGGCCAGGCGTGGCGGACGGGTCAAGGCGCTGCCGCGACCGGCAATGGCTTCACACAGCTTGATGCACTGCACCAGGTCGGCACGGGCATCGAGGTGCAGGATCGGCATCAGCCATTCGTAGATCGGCATGGCTTCGGCGAAACGACCGGCCTTGGCCAGGCGGAAGATGGTTTCGCCTTCTTTCGGGAATACGTTCGACATGCCCGAGACCCAGCCTTCGGCACCCACGGCGATGCTTTCCAGCACCACGTCGTCGAGGCCGGCGAACAACACGAAACGGTCACCGACTTCGTTGCGCACGTCAATGAAGCGACGGGTGTCGCCGGAGGAATCCTTGAAGCACACCACGTTGTCGCAGTCGGCCAGGGAAATCAGGATGTCCGGGGTGACGTCGTTTTTATAGATAGGCGGGTTGTTGTAGACCATCAGCGGCACGTCGGCGTTTTTCGCCACGTAGCGGTAATGCTCGGCGGTCTCGAACGGCTTGGAACCGTAGACCAGCGCCGGCATCAGCATCACGCCATCGACGCCGACCCGGCGTACGGCATTGGCGACCTTGGCCGCTTGCAGGCTGGTAAACTCGGCCACGCCGCAAATCACCGGTACGCGACCACGGGCGGCATCGACAGCGACCTCGGTCACGGCGATTTTCTCTTCGGCGCTCAGCGAGGTGTTTTCACCCACCGAGCCGCAGACCACCAGGCCTGACACGCCGTCGCGGATCACGTTGGAAATCACCTGATGGGTTTTTTCCAGGTTGATGGAAAAGTCATCGTTGAATTGAGTGGTCACCGCTGGGAAGACGCCACTCCAGTTAATGCGCTTGCTCATTGTTGTCTCCGCTTGGTTAATAGTATTTCGTATACGCTGTTAAAAATGACAATGCTCGACCAGTGCTTGTTTTGCTTTTCAGGGGGTTTTACTGGCCGTTGACATGGGGGTTCAGGGATGGCGTGATCAGGCACCGGGCCAAGTGTCGGACAGGCGATAGCCTTGTGGCCACGGATCGCTTGGGTCGAGCAGCAATTGATGGGTGCCGGTGATCCACGCCCGGCCGGAAATGCACGGGTAAATCGCGGCGCGGCCGGCGACTTCGGTCAGCGAATCAATGCGGCAGTGGAACTCGGAGCCGATAATCGAACGGCCGACAAAGCGCTCGCCAACCTGCATCAAGCCTTTGGCCTGCAACACCGCCATGCGCGCCGAGCAACCCGTGCCGGTGGGGGATCGGTCGATCTTGCCCGGTTGAATCACCACCGCATTGGCGCCGGTGGCGATGCCGTTCTCATGGACGATGGGCGCGGCGATCTGGCAGAAGGAAATGTGCGACCACTCGGGATTCAGCGGATGCACGAAGCCCAGTTGTTCGTTGGCCGCTCGAGTGATTTTCAGCCCGACCGCGACCAGATCGGCCGCTTCATCCGGGCGGATGGAGAAACCCAGGCCTTTGGCATCGGCAATCACGAAACTGTCGCCACCATAGGCGGTGTCAACCTGCAGCGAGCCGATGCCTTCGACTTCAATCCACGCATCCAGTCGATCAGCGAAGGACGGCACGTTTTTCACTTCCACCCGTTGCACCTTGCCATCCCGGCAGTCGGCCACGGCTTCGATCAGGCCACCGGGCGCTTCCAGCACCAGGCGGGTTTGCGGCTCGGTCATGGGCAGGATGCCGCTGTCGAGCAATACCGTGGCAACGCACAACGAGTTGGAGCCGGACATCGGCGGGGTGTCAGCCGGTTCCATGATGATCCAGGCCATCTGCGCACGTGGGTCCTTGGCCGGAACCAGCAGGTTGACGTGGCGGAACACGCCGCCGCGGGGTTCGTTGAGGACGAAGTTGCGCAGGGTTTCGTCCCGGGCGATCCAGCGCGACTGCTCCCACACGGTGGCGCCGGGCGGCGGGGCGACGCCGCCGACGATCACATCGCCGACTTCGCCTTCGGCGTGGCAGCTGACTACATGAATGACTTTTGAAGAACGCATGGTTTGCTCCTTGTTTCGCCTGTGAAGGCCCTTTCGCGAGCAAGCCCGCTCCCACATTGGATTTCCTGTGTGCCACAGATCTTGAATGCACCGAAGCGCAAATGTGGGAGCGGGCTTGCTCGCGAAGGGGCCAGTGGTTATTTCACCGAACTCAGAAACGCCGCCGTCTCCGCATGCAGCGGATTACCAATGACTTGGTCAGGCGTCCCGATCTCATGCACCAGGCCATTGCGGAAAAACGCCACACGGTCGGACACGTCCCGGGCAAAGCGGATTTCGTGGGTCACCAAGACCATGGTCATGCCGTCTTCGGCGAGCATGCGCATGGTGTCCAGCACTTCACCGACCAACTGCGGGTCGAGGGCCGAGGTGGCTTCGTCAAACAGCATGTAGTCCGGTGACATGGCCAGGGCGCGGGCGATGGCCATGCGTTGTTGCTGTCCACCGGACAGTTTGCCGGGGAAGGTCTTGAGCTTGTCGCCCAGACCGACGTGGGTCAGTTGCTTTACGGCCAGCTCTTCGGCTTCAGCCTTGCTTTTGCCCAGCACCTTGCGCGGCGCGAGCATGACGTTTTCCAGCACCGTCAGGTGCGGGAAGGCATTCCATTGCTGGAACACGATGCCGATTTTCTGCCGCAGGCGATTGAGGTCGGTGGCGCTGTGATGGACCTCGACGCCGTCAACGCGGATGTTGCCTTTCTGGATCGGTTCCAGGCCGTTGATGCACATCAGCAAGGTCGATTTGCCGGAGCCGGAGCCGCCGATGATCGACACCACTTCGCCCTTGTTCACCGTCAAGTTGACGCCCTTGACCACTTCGAGGTTGCCGAAGGATTTATGTACGTTGTCGATCTCAATCATTTTCTTGCCACCTTCTTTCCAGACGAGCGCCCAGGCGTGCGACCACCAGGCTCATGACGTAGTAGATAAGGCCCGCGATGCACAGCACCAGCAACGGTTCCTGGATGCGGGTGACGATGGTTTGCGAGGCGCGCAGCAGTTCGACGATGCCGATCCACATCACCAGCGCGGTGTCTTTCATGACACCGAGCACCAGGTTCAGCCAGCCGGGGAACGCTACCCGGGTGGCCATCGGCAGGACGATCCAGCGCAAGTCCTGCAAGAAGCTCAGCCCCAGCGAACGGCTGGCCCGGCGCACGGTGAACGGCACCGCCAGCACGCCAGCACGCACGATCTCGGTGAAGTACGCCGCGGCGTAAACCCCCAACACAATGCAGCCGACGCTGAAGGCGCTGATGTCCAGGCCGACGATGCTTTTGAGTGAGTTGAACAGCACGAACTGGATCAGCAACGGCACGCTGCGAAACACGTCCAGCACCCAGGCCAACGGCAGGCTCGCCCGTGGCAACAAGGCCCGCAGCAGGCCGAAGAACAACCCGGCCAGGGAGCCGAGGATGATCGACCAGAACGTCAGTTGCATCGTGACCCACGCACCGTTGAGGAGGAACATCAGGTCATTCGAGGAAAAATCGGTGGAAAACATGGACAGCTCCTCAGTAACGGAACAACCGCCAGGCCATCAGCCGGGCTGCCGCGACGATCGCCTTGGCAATCAAGTAATACAGCGCCGCTGCAATGGCGAAATACTCGAAGGTGCGGAAGGTTTTGACGTTGTATTCCTGGGTCACACCGGTCAGGTCATTGTTCAGCCCGACGATCACCCCCAGCGACGTCATCAACACCGCCCAGACCATCTGGTTGGTCAGCGGGTAGAACACGATCCGCAGCAGTTGCGGGACGATGATCATGCGGTAGGCCTGGAAGGCACTCATGCCGAGGGAACGCGCCGCACGCACCTGCGTGTTCGGCACGGCCTTGAGGCCGCCGCGAAAGTTCTCCGCCAGGTACCCGGCATTGTTGAAGGTGATCCCGGCCAGCAGGGCGAACCACGAACTGACGTGCAGGTTAAGCGAGCCGAGGCCGAAGTAGAGGATGTAGATCTGGAACAGCGACGGGGTGTTGCGGGCAATCGATACCCAACCGTTGCCGAACCCGCGCAGCAACGGGTGTTTGGCCTCGCGCATCACCGTCAGGGCCAGGGCGATCAGCACGCCGAATATCATCGACAGCGCGGCGGTTTCGAAGGTGACAATGGCACCGGCAAGCATGTCCGGCAGGGCGCGCAGGGCGGAGCGCCATTGGAAGCTGTAGTCAAACATGCGCAGGGCTCTCCAGTAGGGCAGCAGGTTGTAACCAGGCCGGCAAACGTCCGCTGGCCGTTGCGGTGCAGGCCGCGTCGACGCATTCGGCAAGGCTGGCGAAGTGCACCTTGCGGCCGACCAGGCCTGGTGCGTAGTGGGCGTATTTGCCCGAGTTGGTCATCAGCGTTTCAGCCGCCAGGGGGATGACGGGTTCGCCGAGCATGCACCAGCAGGTATCGGTGACCAGGGTCGCGCCAAACGCTTCGAGCACGGCGATGTGCCCGGCCTCGCGGGCCTGCTCCAACACGGCACGCCCGCAAGTGATGGCAAGCACCACCTGCGGGTGTCTGTGTCGTCCCCGGCACAGTCGCGCCAGGTGAGCGAACTCGCTGAGGGAAAAGTGCGGGTTACCCAGCGACACCACATCCACCCGGTGATCGCGAGCACTGTTGAGTTCGCGCCAACTCGACAGCAGGTCCTTCAGGCGGATTTTTTCCACGGCAATGCAAGTGTCCGCATCCAGCACCTGCGCCGGGTCAATGGCCTCCGGGGTGACCCCGGCGATGTGGAACAGTGGCGCCGCAGAGGTGGTGGCGAAGGCCGCGCCAAAGGCTTTGAGGTCGTCCAGGCTCGGCTTGCGTTGTTCCAGTCCCAGCACCAGTGGCACGCGACTGCCGGCCAGGGCACCAACGTGGTAACCGAGCAGCGGGTAGAAGGCATCGTCCAGTTCACCGAGGGCCGGCAACTCGATCTGCAACCGGGCCTTGCGTTGCGCGTCCAGGTGGCAGCCGATCAGCGGGGCGCGACCGGTGAGGGCGATGGCGATGTCCAGGTAATCCGGGTATTTCAGGGTGCGTGCAGCGAGCACGCTGTTGGCGTAGACCACTGCGTTGGATTCCGCCCAGACGATTTGCTCGCCAGCCTTCGGTGCAGTGTCGAGCAGGTAGGGCGCGCAGGTGAAACTGAGCTGTGCGCCCATCGCCATATAGGCATCGCCCAAGGCACTGGCCGGTTCACCCAGTGCCGGGTCGATACCCAGTTCGCGCCAACGGCGCTGGTCGACGGAAATTGAATTGAGGGTGGTGGGCACTCGCACTTTTGCGCCCCATTGCACCAGTTGCTCGGCAAAGCGCAGGCTCGCAGGTCCGGTGTAAATGCAGCCGTCGATGTGTGCTTGAGTGACATCCACCAAGTGCTCGGCACCCTGCAGTTCGGCCATACGCAGGACGATCTGCATGGCCATTTGCGCGGCCTTGCCATGCCGGCCATCGAGCAGCGCCCGATCGTGCTCGGTGAGCCTGATCGAGGCAGTGCTGTCAGTGTTTGCCAATGGGCTGTCGAGCGCCTGCCAGGCGTCGCCCGGCAGGTGATCGAACAGGCTCAGCGTTGTATTTTCGACCCGGGCGAAGGCTTGGCCGCGCAAGGCGGCGAAGGCCTCCCGACCGATGCACAGCACCGGCAGGGAACGGGCAAAAATGGTCTGCGCCACCAGCACGCCCAAGGTCAGGATCTCGTCGGCTTCGGCCAGCACCAATGCCTCTGGTGCATGGCCGTTGCTGATCAGCTCCATCAACACGCTGCTGCCGGTGCACGAGCCGCGACCACTGGGAATCGCCAGCACGCGGCCGGCCAGGTGTTGGCCGCTGAGCGGGTGATGGCGGTCGATGACTTCACCCGTGCAGGGATCGACGCCGCCCCAGAAGCTCAAGCCGACATCGGCGAACAGCAAGGCGCCCTGCGCGGCACCCGCGACCAGGCTGCGCCCGGTCAGAGACATTGGCCCAGGCATGCCGGACATCTCAGTAGTAGACCTGAGGCACGGTCAGGTTGGTCGGCGGGATCTCGGTGCCGACCCATTTAACGAACAGCTCCTTGTAGCGACCGGTACGCACCTGTTGGTTGACGAACAGGTTGAGGTAGTTGAGCAGGCCGAACTCGCTGCGCTTGGCACCCAGGGACACGTAGTCGATGACGTACGGGGCGTTACCGGCGACTTTGAGGTTTTTGTATTTGCCCGACTTGAGGGTGGCGGCGGCCACGGTATTGGTGACCACGGTGGCATCGATGTGGCCTTGGGCGATGGCCAGCAGGGTATCGCTCTGCGACTGGTAGGCCCGGAAACTGCCGGAGCCCCAGTTCTTCACGTCTTTCTCCAGGGCGATGGCCTCATAGGTGCCGCTGGTGTTGCCCACTGCCTTGCCCTTGAGGTCGTCGAAGCCGTTGATACCGGTGTCGTCGCGGGTCAGCACCACCATCTGGAAAGCAAAGTAGGGCACGGTGAGGCCAACGGTCTTGGCGCGTTCGAGGGTGTCGGAGGTGGACGCGACGATCACATCAGCCCGCCCGGAGACCAGTGCCGGAATGCGATCCGGGAACGGCGTTTCCACCACTTCGGCCTCGACGCCGAGGATCTTCGCCAGGTCGCGGCAATAGTCCACATCGAAGCCGGCGGGCGAGTTGCTGGCATCGCGAAAGCCCATGGGCGGGAAGTCCAGGGTCACGGCGCAACGCAGCTTGCCCGAACCGATGATGTCGTCGAGCTTGTCGGCCTGGGCTGTGGCGATAAAGGAAGTACTGAGAACAGCGCTGAGGGCTACGGCAAATGCGGGGTTTTTCATAGAGGCCTCGTTGATGTGAAGTGCTGTTGAATATCGTATTGGGGATTTCGTATACGATATTAACAATAGCAATCAACGTGCCCGATTCCAGTACTGACCGTGAATAAATCGTCAGGCCTTGAAGTAGAGGTCTTGCGGGGGAGCAACGGGCGGGAGAGAGGAAGCCTGGGCAAGCGAAGGCAGTGTTACAGATGGGAGCAATGGGTGTGTGGGCGCACCTTTAGGGAACACTGGCAGGTGCTCCCACAATTGACCGCGTGCGCAAGGTAAATGCGTTCCCCTGTGGGAGCGAGCTTGCTCGCGATGAGGCCCGGAAGAAGACTCTTCATCTCCTGCCTAACGGCACGGCATCCGCAGCGGTCAGTGGGTGTGCGGCAGGTGCTCGAACAGGGTCGTGCAGACGCCGGCAATGTGCTCGTCCAGAAGCTTCACCGCCAGGTCCACATCCCCGGCGCGGCAGGCTGCCAGGATCTCGCGGTGTTCATGATCGGCCCGTTCCTTACCCGCCGACAAGCTCATCTGCATGCGTAGATAACGCTCCAGCTTGTCATTGACCGAACGGATCAGACTCACCAGAAACGGCCGCTGCGCCGGCTCGTACAGGCAGGAATGCAGCTCCCAGTTGAGCTCGGCCCAGCGCCCCACATCGTCCTCGCCGATGAACTCCTGGCAGATGCGCTCGGCACGGGCGAAGGTCTCTTCTGTCATGTTCGGAATGGCCAGGCGCAGAATCTTGTCCTCCAGCAACATCCGCACTTCGAACATCTGCGCCAGTTCCGCATCGGAAACCCGCGTGACCATCGCCCCGCGATTGCGCTGGAACATCACCAACCCTTCGGCCTCCAACCGCTTGAGGGCTTCGCGCACCGGGATCTTGCTGACATTGAACTGGCGGGCGATGTCGTCCTGGCGGATCGGCTCATCCTCGGCAAAATGCCCGGCGACAATCGCATCCCGCAGATGGCGGGTGATGATCTCCGACGTCGAAGGCGTGTTACCAAGGTCGGGGGCGTTGAGTTTGGTCAGGTTCACGGCGGCGGTCATTTGGAGTGAGATAGCGCTAGGGTATACGAAATTCTTTTGCTGATCCGCTACAACAAAACGGGCGCCTGTAAAGGCGCCCGTTTTCATTCAGGCCTGCGCCGTCTTCTCAGAGGCTATCCGGATCCCCGAAGAACATCTGAATCCGCGAGCGCAACCAGCGTTCACCCGGATCGTTATCCTGCGACCCGCGCCAGGCCATGTGCAGTTCGAAGCTGCGCACCGGCAACGGCGGATCTTCCGCGCGCACACCGCCGGCGGCGGTCAACGCATCGGCCGTGTAGTCCGGCACCGTAGCCACGATGTCGGTGCCGGCGAGCAGAGTGCTCAGCCCGTTGAACTGCGGCACGGCCAATACGACATGGCGCTTGCGCCCGAGCTTTTCCAGCTCTTCATCAATGAAGCCGCTGAGATCGCCAGCGAACGACACCAGCGCGTGGGGGCGCGCGCAGTAATCATCCAGGCTCAATGGCCCTGGCACGGTGTCGGCACGCAACAGCTTCGGCTGGCTGCGGCGCAGTACCTTGCGCTTGGCATTGGCTGGCAGGTCGGTGGTGTAACTGACGCCGATGGATATCTCGCCGGACGCCAGCAATCCCGGCATCAGGATGTAGTTGACCCGGCGCACCACCAGGACGATCCCCGGCGATTCGGCGCGCAGGCGCTTGAGCAGCATCGGCAGCAAGGCAAACTCGACATCGTCCGAAAGGCCGATGCGGAACACCGCGGTACTTGTGGCAGGATCAAACTCGGCCGCACGGCTGACCGCAGTGGAAATCGAGTCCAGCGCCGGAGAGAGCAGGGCGAAGATCTCGACTGCCCTGGCGGACGGCTCCATGCTGCGGCCGGTACGCACGAACAACGGGTCATCGAACAACCCGCGCAGGCGCGAGAGCGCCGCACTGATGGCTGGCTGGCCGAGGAACAGTTTTTCCGCAGCACGGGTCACGCTGCGTTCGTGCATCAATGTTTCGAATACGATCAACAGGTTCAGGTCGACACGACGCAGGTCATTACGATTCATCTGGAGTCCTGGCAGAGTCAGCAAACTTGACGTGAGCGGCCATATGAGAACAATGGCCAGCAGGAATATTACGGGGAAAGGCTGGTACTCTGCACCGGGTAATTCAGATTTCCTGCAAGGCGGCTTCGGTTTCTCGCGGCATTTGACGATGTTGCCGCCGTTATGGAATCAATGACAGGCATGTCGACTATTAATAGCCACAGATAGTGTTGGGTTGAAAGCCCAGCTAGAGTTCAAGGCATTAGAGGTTCAATTGGCGAGGTTTGCGATGTCCCGCACGATTCGTTTTCACAAGTTTGGTCCAGCCGAGGTGCTCAAATGCGAAGAGCATGCGGCGGCTCTGCCTGCACCGGGCGAAGTGCAGGTGCGCGTCGAGGCGATCGGCATCAGTTGGTACGACACTCTGTGGCGCCAGAACCTGGCTTCGTCCCATGCCCGACTGCCTTCGGGCCTTGGTCAGGAGATGGCCGGTATCGTCACCGCTGTCGGTGAGGGCGTAGATGACCTGGCGGTCGGTGACAAGGTTGCCAGCTTTCCGGCCCAAAGCCCGAACGACTACCCGGTTTACGGCGAGCAGATCGTATTGCCTCGCTCGGCGGTCACCCGTTATCCGGATATCCTCAGCCCGATTCAAGCCAGCGTGCACTACACGCCGTTGTTGATTGCCTATTTCGCCTATGCGGATCTGGCACGGGTCAAGCCCGGGCAGTTTGCCTTGGTGACCGACGCCAGCCATTGCGCCGGACCTTCGTTCGTACAGCTGGGCAAGGCCCTGGGCGTTCGAGTGATCGCCGCGACCAAGTCAGCCGAGGAACGTGAGTACCTGCTGACGCTGGGTGCCGAGAAAGTCATCGTTACCGAGGAAGAAGATCTGCTGATGCGGATCAACAAAATCACCGATAACCGTGGCGTGGATGTGGTCTTCGATGGTTTGGGCGGTCCACAGATGTCGTTGCTGGGCGATGTGCTGGCGCCTCGCGGCAGCCTGGTGCTGTACGGCCTGCAAGGTGGCAACCAGACGCCTTTCCCGGCCTGCGCAGCGTTCCAGAAGAACATTCAGTTCTTCGTACACTGCATCGGCAACTTCACGGGCAAGCCGGAACTGGGCATCATCCAGGACCAGGTCGCACTGCAACGTGCCTTGCGCGACATCAACCAGCTGACCGCCGATCGCGTTCTGCTGCCGCTCAAGACTCGGGTCTTCCCGTTTGCCGAGTTTGTCGAGGCACACCGCTACATGGACGAATGCCCGTGTCGCGAAAGGGTCGCGCTCCAGGTCGAGCCGGCATAACAACCGCCGCAATAGCCCACCCAAGAGTCCGTGCCCGCACGGACTCTTTCGTTTCAGCCCCAGAAACCCATCGATCCGCAGACCAGTCCAGCAACTGAACTGGTTTTTGCCCGTAATCTGTAGCTTCTAATCAGCCACTAAGCCCTGATAATTGAATGATTACTTTCATCTCAAGGAATGAGTCATGGCTGGTAGTCAGGCTAGAACTTTTCAATGCGCACCCTTGGTGCACCTCTATAAATTAATTAGTTGCTGTGTAGTTGCCAAAAAGACAGAGACAACTTCCTTCTTTATTTCTTGTGTTAAGTGTCTGTGGGACGTTGTCGGACGTTTCCTAGGACTCCGCTTTCAATTGAACAAACCCTTGCCAGCCGGGCGCTATAGCCTCGTCGTTGGCGTTCGCTAGCAAAGCTGTTGCGATCGTTTCAAATGATTTCAAGAAAATTCAAGTGCTAGCATTTGGCAATAAAGTCCATGACTCCATTCGTGCAGGTAGCCCAGCGAAATGTGCTGTCTGCGCGATATTGAACTTACGAGTACCAGGTAAATAAAGATGACCAGCATCCATGACCAAGCGATGAACTATGTCTATCAACAAGTACTGCAGCGATTGCTGGGTTTCTTCTCCCGTGCCGAACGCACTGCATTGCAATTGTTGATTCAGCGCCTGGCGGTCGCGGCGGGGGGCATGGAGCGCATTGGCGATTACAAGGTGTTGGCGATCCAGTCTGGGGCCCGTGACAACTGCTACTCCCTGGCATTGTTGCGTGCCGCGCAGTTGACCATCGCCACGCGGTCGCCGGCGACATTCCAGTTGCGCATTGCCTCGTTGCGATTGAACGGGACAAGCGCGGCGGCCGTGGAAAACATGCACCGGACCAACAGCGCATTGTTTGTCTATGACGATCCCCGGGTCGAGATGTTGATGGTCGATGATCGGGAGGTCTTGCCGTTCAACCACCTGACGCTGATCTCCGACGCCGGGCGCGAGTCCAGCCGCCTGAACCAGCTGATGATCGGCCATCGCCGGGAATGGCGCGGCGGGTTCGACCTGTGGGATGACGGTTATCTGGCCACGGGAGAGTTCTACGGGCAAATCGCCCGCTGGGATGGTGGCGTCGACGCTTTGCTCATCGGTGACACGCCGCGTCAGCAGAAGCAGTTCATCGACGGTTTGAAGCGTGCCGCCACCAAGGCCGGGCTCAAGCCTTCGCACGCAGGCGAGGCCGGTTTTGCCGGGTTATTCGCTTTGCTCGATGAATTGGGTAGCGATTGTTATCACGCATTCTATGCAGATTACGGCCAGGCTCGATGGCGTCCACAAGAGCGCTTTGAGACCTGTCGTCGTACGGCCTGCATCGACATTCACGACCTGCTGGTCGGCAACCTGGAAGAGCGCTGGACATTGCTGACTGAATTCCTTGGGTTCCAGCCTGACGAACTGTCTGCGCAGATCAGCGACAACGAATTCGTCAGTCCGTCAATCTCGGCGCACGTCCGGGGGTTGCACGCGTGCTTCGTGCAGGGCCGCGATTACGAGGCCGGCGTTGCGCAATACCTGCAACACGCCTTGGTGATGATGCGCCGCAAACACTTGCCCGAGCGCTTGTGCGAGCAGGCCATGGAGGTGTTCGGCAACCCGGCGACATTCAAAGGGCAACGCGCCCGGGCGACGGCCGAGGCGCAAAAGAACCTGGGCCTGAGCGAGGCACAACTGGTGTGCCTGCTTTTCTCGCCTTTTATCGAAAAAGGTGCAGGGCTTGAGCGTTTTCTGCGCCAGTGCCATCCGGGCATGCTCGTGGCCATGCCCGAGTTGCACCGGGCCATGCAGGGGCATCCGGTCGCCGAGCAGATCATGCAATGGATGATGGATGTCAGCGGATTGCCCGTCAGCCTGATTGGCCAGCTTTATCGCATGGAGTGGACCCCGGGAGTCGATAGCGGGGCGCCTGAAGCACTCATCCAAACGGCTGTGGGCGATCCTGACGCTGGCATCACTCTGGTTGATGAATGGAAAGCGGGTCACTGAGCGTGGGCGGATTTTCAGCCCGTGCGGTCGGTCTTCACCCATGAAAGGTCCACGAGAAACGGATTTCGCCTATCAGGCGGTTTATCGATACCTGGCCAGCCTGATCATCGAGTCCGAAGGGGATGCGCGCATCCGCCTGCCGTCGCTGCGGCAGCTGGCGGATCGCCTCAATGTGTCGATCTCGACCATTCAGTACGCCTATTCGCTGCTGGAGAAAGAAGGGCGCGTCTATTCGGTGGCCAAGTCCGGTTACTACGCGTTGCCAGTGTCCTCGATCAACCCCCAGGACAGCGGCAGCGACCTGTTGGAAGCGGTCTACGTCAATGCCAGGCGCCCGGGGATGCTGGTCCTGAGCGCCGATGATCCGGCGTTGCTGCAGCCGCTCGACAGTCCACTGTTACTGCTGGAGCGAGAATTGCTGCGCCAGTATCCCCGACAGCCGCAGTCGCCTTCGCAACCCTGCGGCGAGCTCGAATTGCGCACGGCCCTGGCGGCACGCTACACCACGTCGCCCATGCGTTACTGGCATGCCGATGATGTCTACATCGGCGCCGACCTTCGCGGCGTACTGGAAATCCTGATCGCCGTGCTGGGTTTGAAAGACGCCACGGTGGTGGTTGAGTCGCCGTGCGACTGGGCGATCCTGCGTTTGCTTCAGGCCGCCTGCGTGCGCGTGATCGAGTTGCCCGTGCAAGCCGATGGCGGCCTCGATCCGCAATGGTTGAAAGTGCTGCTGGCGACCGAACCGGTGCGCCTGGTGATGCTGTCATCGGCCCTGAACATGCCCCGTGGCAGCCTGGCGCCTGACGAAAACAGGCAAGCCATTGCGCGGGTATTAGCCGCGCATGACTGTTGGGTGCTGGAAAACGACTGTTATGGCGAGCTCGGATTCGACCCGGGCGGCGTGCGTTTTCGCGACTTGCTGGACCCTGAACGGCTGATGGTGTTTTCCACGTTCGAGAAAACCATTGGGCCGGAAGCACCTTACGGTTACCTGCTTTCAAGGCATTGGAGTGCTGAGTTGCAACGGCACTTCCTGTTGCGCTCCTTTCGTCTCTCACCGATACGTCAGAAAGCCATCGCCCGCTTGTACAGCAGCGGCCGCATCGATCAACACCTGCTGGTGCTGCGACGGCTGCTGAAGGAGCGCAAGAGTCAAATGACCCAGTTGCTGCAGGAGCGGCTGGGAGATGCCTTGCATTTCGTCGAGCCGCAAGGCGGGGCAACGATTTGGCTGCGCTCGTTGCGTCGAGTCAATGTCCGCCGTGTGTTCCAGCGCCTGCTGGTGCATCAGGTGGTCATCGCGCCGGGCGAACTGTTCAGCCTGCACGGTCTGCACGGGCAGCATTTGCGCCTGAGTCATACCTTCGGTGGCGATCACAACCTGGCGGCCGCACTGGGATTGCTGGGGGATGCCCTGCGCCTGGAATCGATCGAGTGACTGAGACAAAAACTAACATCCTTGACTCTGATGGATCGATCCCATCGCGTTGCGGTCAAACTGCCAGTAAACTGCGACCCAATTCCTGAACCACTCTATTCCAGAGGTTTTGCATGACACTCAGTCCTTTTGCGGGTAAACCGGCACCGGCAGAATTGTTGGTCGATATCCCGCGACTGGTAACGGCCTATTACACCGGCCAGCCTGATGCCGCCATTTCGACCCAGCGCGTTGCCTTTGGCACCTCGGGGCACCGCGGTAGCTCGTTTGACTTGAGTTTCAACGAATGGCACGTGCTGGCGATCAGTCAGGCAATCTGCCTGTATCGCGAAGCTCAAGGCATCGATGGCCCGCTGTTTGTCGGTATCGACACCCACGCGCTGTCCACGCCGGCCGGCGCCAGTGCCCTTGAAGTGCTGGCCGCCAACGGCGTGACCGTAATGATCGCCGCGGGTGACGAGTACACGCCGACGCCGGCAATTTCCCATGCGATTCTCTGCTACAACCGCGGGCGCACGACGGGCCTGGCGGACGGCATCGTCATTACGCCGTCCCACAACCCGCCGCAAAGCGGTGGCTACAAGTACAACCCAACCAACGGCGGTCCGGCCGATACCCACATCACCAAGTGGATCGAAGCCAAGGCCAACGAACTGCTGGCCAATAAGCTCGCCGGGGTCAAGCGCATCAGCTACGAGCAGGCACTGAAGGCCAGCACGACTCATCGTCACGATTACATCAACACCTATGTCGCCGACCTGATCAACGTGATCGACTTCGACGCCATCCGCGATGCCAAGCTGCGCCTGGGTGTCGATCCGCTGGGTGGAGCGGGGGTGCGCTACTGGTCGGCGATTGCCGAGCACTACCGCCTGGACCTGGATGTGGTGAACAAAGCGGTCGACCCGACTTTCCGCTTCATGACCGTCGACTGGGACGGCCAGATCCGCATGGACCCATCGTCCAGCCACGCGATGCAAGGCTTGATCGGCCTGAAAGAACGCTTTGACGTCGCATTTGCCTGTGATCCGGACCACGATCGCCATGGAATCGTCACGCCGTCCGGTGGCCTGCTGGCGCCGAACAACTACCTCGCCGTTGCCATCGACTACCTGTTCCAGAACCGTCCGCAATGGCGCGCCGATGCCGCCGTGGGTAAAACCGTGGTCAGCAGCGGCTTGATCGATCGCGTGGCCAAGCGCCTGGGTCGTCGCCTGTACGAAGTGCCGGTTGGCTTCAAATGGTTTGCCGATGGCCTGTTCGATGGCTCCCTGGGTTTCGGCGGTGAAGAAAGCGCCGGCGCCTCGTTCCTGCGCAAGGACGGCGGTGTCTGGAGCACCGACAAGGACGGTTTGATCCCGGCCCTGCTGGCTGCCGAGATGACTGCCCGGACCGGTCGCGACCCGAGCCAGGCGTATCGTGCCTTGACCGACGAACTGGGTGAACCGTTCTCGGTGCGAGTCGACGCCAAGGCCAACCCGGAGCAGAAAGCGCTGTTGAGCAAGCTGTCGCCACAACAGGTCACCTCGACCCAGCTGGCCGGCGAACCGATCCAGAGCATCCTCAGCCACGCACCGGGCAATGACCAGGCCATTGGCGGTCTCAAGGTCATGACCGAAAACGGCTGGTTCGCGGCGCGTCCGTCGGGCACGGAGGACATCTACAAGATCTACGCCGAAAGCTTCGTCAGCGACGACCACCTCAAGCAACTGGTGGCCGAAGCGCAAACGCTGGTGGATGGCGCCATTTCCGCGAAATAAACACAGACTTTTGTGGTGAGCGACACTGTGGCGAGGGGGCTTGCCCCCGTTCGGCTGCGAAGCAGTCGTAAATCCAGACGATGCGGTGCTTCAGGAAAACCGCGTTTGCCGGTTTCAGGGTCGCTTCGCAACCCAACGGGGGCAAGCCCCCTCGCCACAAAGGATTTCGCAGCAAGTAAAAAAGGGGCGACCAACACGGTCTCCCCTTTTTTGCGATTGCGCTCAGCGAATCAAGCCAGGTCCACCAGAACGATCTCGCTGTCCTCGATGGCCGTCACACGTAGAACCTGCTCATCGACAACCGCGACACCGTCTCGAGCTTGTGCACGCAAGCCATTGACTTCAATGATTCCGGTGGCCGGCACCAGGTAAGCACGACGCCCCTTGTCCAACGGGTATTCGGCAGTCTCACCGGCCTTCAGGTTGGCCGCTACCAGCCGGGCATCGGCGCGGATGCGCAGGCTCTGTTCGTCGCCTTCCTTGCCGCTGGCCAGGGTGACAAAACCTTCGCGTTCGCCTTTCGGGAACGGCTTGGCGCCCCAGGAAGGGGCCAGGCCGGACTCGTTCGGGATGATCCAGATCTGGAAAATCCTGGTCGGCGTCGCTTCCAGGTTGTACTCGCTGTGGGCGATCCCGGTACCGGCACTCATGACCTGGACGTCACCGGCTTCGGTACGACCCTTATTGCCCAGGTTGTCCTGGTGGCTAATGGCGCCTTCGCGGACGTAGGTGATGATCTCCATGTCGCGGTGCGGGTGTTGCGGGAAACCGGTGCCGGGCGCGATCACGTCGTCGTTCCAGACCCGCAGGTTGCCCCAGTTCATGCGCTTGGGATCGTAGTATTCGGCGAACGAAAAATGGTGGTGAGCATCCAACCAGCCGTGGTTAGCACCGCCGAGCGAGTTGAAAGGCCTGAGTTCGAGCATGATCGTCTCCTGAAAAGCTTCGTCGGTGAGTGATGACGGCCATCATCCAACAGGCAACAATCGATAAAAAGCGTAAAAAATGCAGCATTCCCATCGAATCGATAGATATGAAATTATCTCGAAATTTTCTCATCCAACCTTCAATTCATCGCATAAGCCAATGAGTCATAAGCAATTGACTAGAACTCAAGGGCAAATGCAGACACCATAGCGCCCAACAGCCTCACACCCTGGAGTCAGTCCGCGTGCCGCAACACACCCCCGATCTTCCTCCTGAACTTCGTCCCCTGGCCGAGATGCCGCTGATCAAGCGATTGCTCGCCCGGTTCTTCGGCTACAGCCTGACCCGCCTGCACGCACAGCACCGTGCGTCGTGGTTGCACGGCCAGGCTGATGGTTTTCGCAGCGGACACAGCGCCGGGGTCGATTACGGCTACAAGGAAGGCAAGCTCGAAGGGCTGGAGGAGGGTCGGCAGGTCCTGCTGATCCGCGACTCGCGCTCAACTGAACACCGACCACCGAATGTCGATGAGCTGTTGTTCGATGATTGGCGCCTGCCGTTGAGTGCCGAGTTGAAAAAGCGCATGAAGGCTGATGTCGCCCGGTTGTTGCCGGCCCATGCCCAGCCGAGCGCCGCCCAATGGAAAATGATCTTCAGCGACACGCCATCCACCTCGGTGATCGCCGGTGCCGGTGCAGGCAAGTCGACCACGCTGGTGCTGCGCATCCTGCTGCTCACCCATTACCTGGGTTTCGAGCTGGGTTCGATGACCGTGGTCACCTTCACCCGCGAGTCGCGCAAGGACTTCATCAACAAGCTGATCGAACTGTTTGCGCTCTGGGGCCGCGCGATCAGTTTCAAGGAAGCGCGGGACCTGGTGCGCACCTTTCACTCGCGGATCCTGCCGATGGTGCGCAGCCTTCCGGGGTTCGAGCGTTTGCAGGCTTTCGAGAACCTCAGCCTGCGGGCGGCACAGGGGGACGATGAGGTCGACAGCAATCCGTTCGACCTGCGCATCAACGACGCTCAACGCCAGCAACTCAACGCCTGCTTTCACCGTCTGCACAGTTGCGATGAGCGTTTTCGCGAGCTGATCAAGCCGTTGTCCCGGCATGCCCTGCAACTCAAGGAGCTGGAGCGCGATCATCCGGATGTACAGAAGCGCATGGGTGTGACCGAACTGGCGGCCAAGCGCGATGAAGAGTTGTGCGACACCCTTGAGGACTTGTGGATTCGCGCCGGTGCCTGGCCGATCAAGGGTATCGAGCCGAATCGCCAGTCGTTCGATATCAATGGCGCGAAATTCCAGTGTCACGGCTACATTCCATCCCTGGATGCCTGGGTGGTGCTGGGGTTCGATCCTCGGGAAAGCCCGCAGTTGGCCCGGCCAAACGCCAAGCTGTCGGTGCGCGCAGAGTGGGCGGTAAAACGCACCCTGTTTCAAGCTTTCTGTCGTAAGCCATTGATATGGCTGGATAGTTACGAATCATCAAAACGTGTCCTGGCTTCGCTTGCCGGCGATGCCAGCGCCGGGCCGGGCTTCGATTACAAGGTCAAGGGCGAGCTCGCATCCGCGCCGTTGCTCGATTGCTTTGTCGCTGCCGCCGGATTCATTGAAAACCTCGGCCTGGATGTGCCGGGCGCGGTGGGTCAGATGAGTTTCGCCAAGGACGATCCCGACCGGTTCTTCTTCGAAGCCTTGAGCCTTTACTGGCGGGCGCTGGAAGATCATTTGCTCGACCAGAAACCGCCGATCATGACCTACAACCGGATGTTCGCCCTGTTCAGCGAGCATTCGCCGGAGAATCTGAAACTGCTCGGCGATGAACTGCTACGTCCGCTGTCGCACCTGATGATCGACGAATTCCAGGATGTCTCGCCGCAAATCGTCTCCTGGATCAGGGCCAGCCTGGCAGAGATCCGCAGTCGCGGCCCGGCCATGCACGTCGGGCGGGGCGCCCAGCGTTCCTCGCTGCTTTGCGTGGGGGATGACTGGCAATCCATCTATGGTTGGCGCGGCAGTTCGCCGACCTACTTCATGGAATTCAACAAGGAGTTCCCGTCGCCGAGCACCACCAAGGTCATGCTCAGTGACAACTACCGCAGCCACCAGCACATCATCGATGCCGCCGAACACATCGTGCGTGCAGCACCGGCGATTGCCGGGAAGAAAGCCAAGGCCAGCGGTGAACCCAAGGCATTGCTGCCAGTTAACGTGCTTGACCGTGATGACCAGGGCATGGCACAGCGTCTGATGGAGCATTACCGAAAGGGCGATTCGATCTTGATGCTTTATCGAAAAAGTAGCGATAAGTCATTGATAGAAGAGCATATTAAGTCTGTAGTTAATGTTGATTCTAGCTTGCCGCATGAGGCTCGCAGGCTCAAGCAACTGACTTATCACAGTGCCAAGGGCCTCCAGGCCGATGCGGTGTTCCTGCTCGGCGACTGCCAGCACTTGACCAGCTCGCCTTACAAGAATCAGGTTTACCGCATGGCGGGCCTGGGCAAGGCCGGTGACAGCGAACCCTACGACAACGCCCAGAAGGACGAGATCCTGCGACTGGCGTACGTCGGGATTACCCGCGCCGTCAGCCATTGCTACTGGTACGTCGATGCGCAAGACACCCAGGCTGCGAACCTGCCCAAGGCATCCGACCGGATCGGCAAGGGCAAGGCGTTCTTTGTCGATCATCGTAAAAGCCAAACCACCGCCTGAATCGAGACCCTGTAGGAGCCGGCTTGCTGGCAATGGACTCAAATACGCCGCGTTTATCCGATTCATGTGCGTCATCGTTAACGACCATCGCTGGCAAGCCAGCTCCTACAGGTGTTCGCGTACTTCCCGGGTAACTGTAGGAGCCGGCTTGCTGGCGATGGACTCAAGTGCGCCGCGTTTATCCGGTTCATGCGCGTTATCGTTAACGACCATCGCTGGCAAGCCAGCTCCTACAAGGGACCGTGTCCTGGCCGAAATGATTTGGACGCCAAACTGTAGGAGCCGGCTTGCTGGCGATGGACTCAAGTGCGCCGCGAATATCCAGTTCATACGCGTCATCGTTAACGTCCATCGCGAGCAAGCTCGCTCCTGCAAGGAATTGCGCTCAACAAAAAGCCCACTCGAAGTGGGCCTTTTAATGACTGAACCTTCAGGCATAACTTCTGAGGGCTTGGGGTGGAACGAAGGCTTCAAGCTCATCCTCTACCGCTTCGATTATTCGTTCTACATCCGCGGCATTCATGACGGTGGCGCACGGAATGCCGGCAATGGCGATCATGGTCTCGCCAGTGGCACGATCAAAAAGACGGGCAATCATGCTGCCCGGCGCGTCCATGCTCGCCTCGAAACCCATGGGATGAAAATGCCAGCGCATCAGCTGGCAGGCGTTTGGAAACGTGACCTTACTGAACCCTTTATTCATGTGTTGCCCGCCTTCATTATCGAGCGCTTCCTTTAGCTCATGGTAGGAGGGAAGAACCTTCAATGGCTCAACCAGTGACAGTCTTTAAAAGTAGCACCCGGATGTGAAAAGAATGTGGATTTTTCAGGCCATTTGGCGATTGCCGCCATTTTTTTGATTCAGGTCACGCTTCATTCGCATTTGCAGCCAAAGGCCGTCATCCGTTTAGTCGTTGAAGACAAAACGGAAGTTGGGCAAGCTCGGTCTTTTCCCGTTGAGATTTTCCATGCACGCCGATGATGATGGCCCCTTGCAAACCCAGGCCACGGGCGAGACGGTCATGCGCTATCACTTGCGCTGGAAGCACCGGGACCTGGACGGCGTCATGGCGCTCTATCACCCTGAAGTCCAGTACAACGACTTTTTCCAGAACCGGGTCATGGGCCTGGCCGAACTGCGCGAATACGTGCGCAGCAGCATGCCCCGGGACCCGGATGAGGCGCTGGAGCACTCCGACCGCATTCGCCTGGACGGCAATACCGCCTTCATCCAGTACCGCATCACCTTGCGCGGCGGTGAGGGGCTGGTGTCGTTCCGCGCCAGTGAAGCGATTACGGTCAAGGACGGGCTGATCTGGCGGGTCAACGAATACGCCTCATTGGTGCATGAGCAAGCCGCAAGCAAAGCTTCCGGCAATCAGCGCCCGGCCGTCAGCCGGCTCGGCCTGTCGCCACGTCAATTGAGCTTCATGGCCGAGGACCTGCAACAGTATTTCCAGCGCCAACAACCGTATCTCGACCCGGAGCTTGATCTGCAACGCGTGGCAAAGGAATGCGGCTACAGCCGCAACCAGATTTCCTATCTGTTGAACCAGGTGCTGGGGCAAAGCTTCTACCGCTACGTCAACCAGGCGCGCCTGCAACATCTGCTGGCTGCGCTGGATGCCGCCACGCCACCGTTGCGTATCGATGAGCTGGCCTTCGCTGCCGGATTCAATTCGCTGTCGGCGTTCTACAGCTGTTTCCGCCAGCACACCGGCCAGTCACCCAAGGCCTACGTCAAACAAATTTCTTTGCGTGCACGCGCGCAAGACAGCGCCTGAGCCCACGCACTAGGATCGACGCCATCGAAGTTTGAGTGGCGGAGTCTTGCATGCCGGCGTGGCGCACTATCAGTTTGTGGATGGACCAGCTCGACGAGCCTCTATTGGCGCGTCCGGCGCTGGAGCGGGACCTGGATGTCGACGTGGCGATTATCGGCGCGGGTTACACCGGTCTCTGGAGCGCGTACTACCTCAAGCGGCAGAAACCTGACCTGAACATCGCCATTGTCGAAGCGCAAACCGCCGGTTTCGGCGCGTCTGGGCGCAATGGCGGCTGGTTGATGGGCAATTTGCTGGGTGAAGATCGCCTGCTGGCCGATCTGCCGACGCAAGAGCGCCGTGCTTCCTACAACTTGTTGCACAGCATTCCGGATGAAGTGGCGATCGTCCTCGAACGCGAGGGCATCGACTGCGATTACCGTAAAGGCGGGGTGCTGTATTGCGCTGCGCGCTATCCGGAGCAGGAGGCCAGCCTGCGTCACTATCTGGACGATCTCCATCGCCAGGGCCTCGACGACAGCCACTATCGCTGGCTCAGCCCGGAACAACTGGCGCAACAGATCAGGGTCGCCAAACCCTATGGCGGTATCTACGCGCCGCACGTGGCGACCATCCACCCGGCCAAGCTGGTACGCGGGCTGGCCCGGGCTGTAGAGCGCCTGGGGGTGAAAATCTACGAAAACAGCCCGGTCACCCATTGGCAGTCAGGCAGCCTACGCACGGCAAAGGCGTCGGTGCGCAGTCGTTGGGTAGTGCCGGCGGTTGAAGGGTACTCCGTCACCTTGCCGCCATTGGGTCGTTACCAGATGCCGGTGCAGAGCCTGATCGTCGCGACCGAGCCCTTGTCGGCGGCCACCTGGGACGAAATCGGCCTGAGCCGCGGCCAGGCGTTCAGCGAGGCCAGTCGCCAGGTGACCTACGGCCAGCGCACCGCAGACAACCGTTTGATCTTTGGCGCACGTGGCGGCTATCAGTTTGCCGGCAAGCTGCGCCACGACTTCGACCTGACCACGGATGAAAAAGAGCTGCGGCGCTATCTGTTCGGCGAGCTGTTCCCGCAGCTGAAGAACGTGCAGATCACTCATTCCTGGGGCGGCAACCTGGGCATGTCCCGGCACTTCCAGCCACACATGCTTTGCGATCAGGCCAGCGGCATCGCCTTGTCTGGCGGTTATGGCGGGGAGGGAGTCGGCGCCAGCAACCTGGGGGGGCGCACGCTGGCCGACCTGATCCTCGGCCGCGACAGCGATCTGGTGCGCCAGCCGTGGGTCATCCCGCAGCGCGGGCTCGACGCGCTCCGGGCGTGGGAGCCGGAACCGATCCGCTGGCTCGGCTACAACGCAATCATCCGCAGCTTTGTCCATGAGGACCAGACCCTGGCCAACCCGGCTACCGCGCCCTGGCGGCGCAAGCTGGCCAGCGGGGTGGCTGGCTTCATGGAAGGTTTCATGCACTAAACGGCGCGCTCTTCATCTACAGGCTACATCGACAGGTATTCCCATGAGCATCACGCAATTCAAGAACACCGCAACCCTGAAACTGGACGAATCCAATCCGGTCGCCGTGCCCCTGGGTACGCCCGTGGCCGTGGCGTCGACCACCAGCATCGAACGCGACGACGGCGTCGAGACCGGCGTCTGGGAATGCACCCCCGGGCGCTGGCGGCGGCAGATCGTCGCCCAGGAATTCTGTCACTTCATCCAGGGCCGTTGCACCTTCACGCCCGACGGCGGCGAACCGCTGCACATCGAAGCTGGCGACGCGCTGATGCTGCCAGCCAATAGCCTCGGGATCTGGGACATCCAGGAAACCGTGCGCAAGACCTACGTTTTGATTTTTTGAATGCTTTTGACATTTGAAAGCTGATCTTTTGATTGCCTGCCAATAACAACAACCCCTACAGGAATCGACTCATGATCCGAAAGACCCTGACGCTGGCTCCGCTGATGCTGGTTGCATCCATCAGCCAGGCGGCCGAAACCGTCAAAATCTACAACTGGTCGGATTACATCGCGCCAGACACCACGAAAAACTTCCAGAAAGAAACCGGCATCGGCTTCACCTACGACGTCTACGACAGCAACGAGACCCTCGATGGCAAGCTGATGACCGGCAAATCGGGGTACGACGTGGTGTTCCCGTCCAACCACTTCATGGCCCGGCAGATTGAAGGCGGCGCCCTGAAGAAGCTCGACAAGAGTCAGTTGCCGAACTGGAAGAACCTCAATCCCGTGTTGCTCAAGGCCTTGCAGACCAACGACCCGGGCAACGAGCACGGCTTCCCGTACCTGTGGGGCAGTACCGGAATCGGCTACAACATTGCCAAGGTCAAGGCCGTGCTGGGCGACAACGCCCCCGTGGATTCCTGGGACCTGATCTTCAAGCCCGAGAACATGCAGAAGTTGCAGAAGTGTGGCGTGGCCATCCTCGACAACGGCCCCGAACTGCTGCCGGCGGCGTTGAACTACCTCGGTTTGCCCCATCACAGCAAGAACCCGGAAGACTACAAGAAGGCTGAAGCCTTGCTGCTGAAAGTGCGGCCGTATGTCAGCTACTTCCACTCGTCCAAGTACACCAGTGACCTGGCCAATGGCGATATCTGCGTGGCGGTCGGGTTCTCCGGCGACATCCTGCAGGCGGAAAACCGTGCCAGGGAAGCCAACAATGGCATCGACATCGGTTATGCGATTCCCAAGGAAGGCGCCGCGATCTGGTTCGACATGGTCGCCATGCCGGCCGATGCTCCGGATGAAAAGGCCGGCTACGCCTTCATGGACTACCTGCTGCGTCCGGACGTCATGGCCGGCGTCAGCAACTACGTGCATTACGCCAATGGCAACGAGAAGGCCGACAGCCTGATCGACCCTGCGATCAAGAACGACACCAAGGTTTACCCCAGTCCTGAAATGATGGGCAAACTGTTTGCGCTGGAGGCCATGCCACTGAGCATCGATCGGGTACGTACCCGGGTCTGGAACAAGATTCGCACCGGCAGCTGAAACATCGAGCGGTCATCGGGACAGGATGTCCCGATGTCATCGGTCTCAGCCGACCGGCTCGGCTGCGCAAGTCATCTGTCCTGAGCCGGGTATCTGCAAGAACACGTCATTGCCGATTTGCCAGAAGCTGTAGGTGCCTTTGTAGTCCTTGCCCGTGTACTGGGTTCCGGAACTGCTCGGCACCTGGCTCAGGGTGACGGAGGTGTTCGCCCACTTCAGGAACACAACGCCCGGTTCGACGGTATAGAACGTGGCGGCAATCAGCGGGCTGAAGCCGGCGCAATGGTAGGCAAGGGGGCCTTCGGTGCGTCGGCTGGGGTCCTTGGTCCTGGCAATGGCCGAGCCCTGGCGCAGTTGATGCGCGCGTTCGGCATAACTGCGAATGACGCAAGCCTTGGCTTGCGGGTCGCTGCCACACTGATTGCGGGCGGCGATCCAGAACCGCTGGTCAACCTCGACCTTGTCCGGGCGCGGCACGGCATGGTCATCGGTGAGCACCAGCAGATAAAGGCGATTGAGTTCCAGGTCCATCTGCGCCAGTTGGGCGTCGTGGCAGATGAGCTTTTCGACGGGCGCCTGGTTGCCGCTGCAGTCGAAGCTGGTTTTGTAGGTGGGTGAAGGCTTGGTGGCGGCCGAGCAAAGACTGGCTGTCACGCACGCGCTGGCAGCAAGGATCGAGACCAAAAGTGGCGTGACCATGTTCATTTCGGCTTCACCTGAATCATGACGTGATGCCCCTGTTGCAGCGGACTCCATCATAGCGCTGCGTAGTCATTCGGTCGCCCCGGGTCTACGCAGTGTAAGGCAGTGTTGGAAACCTGCCACCGAGGGGGAAGGTGAAGCATCGAGTCGCATCAAGTGGTGCTCTCAGTCATCTTCCGTGCGAATCGTCGCCACTTCGTCGGCCCTGACTCTCACGGTCGCACCGGAAATGTCCTCGAACTCGAAGAACCCGTCCTTGGTTTTGGTCTTCGGCATGTCTTTTGTCAGGTACTGGGTGCCGTTCTGCAGCGTCACAACCGTTGGTGTCGAGCAACCGGCCAGCGTCAGCATGGCCGCTATCGCCAGGGGCAAACCCAAAGTCTTGATGTCCATTATCACCTCCACGCGTTCTGAAGCAGTGCCTTCAGCTTGAGGCTGGCACTGCACATCTATGGCGGTTGGTGCCGCCAGGGGGCAGAAAGTTCTACTGCCCGGGAAATATTCCGTACAGCGCCGCCTTTTATCCTTTTCCCATTGCACCGGACAGGGTGGAACTGGTATCTGTACGCATAACCAGTACTCGCTCGCCATGGCCCATTTCTGTGACTGCAAATCCCCTCGACGATCCGTTCTATTACCTCAACAACTTCATGCAAGTGCTTGATTGGCTTGAGCAACGCTGTGCCGATGTGCTGAGCGTCGACGAGCAGTGTTTCATACAAGAGTTTAAGCTGTTGCCCGGTGAATCGCAGGCTCTTCTGGTCAGAATGGTCATGCGCAAAGGCGTTCATTTCAGGGCGAGCAAGCTGCATTACGACGAAATCGGCGATATCGTCAGCGCCGCCGGCCCGTTGTTGAAGCTCGGTTGGGTCGATGAGCGAATGCCGCTGGCGATCGAAACGCTGTTCGACCTGTTGCTCAAGGAAGAAATCCTCCAGGCCTTTGGCCCTGTCATCGATCAACCCAAGGGCAAGAAGGCCGATTGGTTGCCAGCGCTGTGCGAACAATTTCCTCAGGTGCAAAGCTTCAACGACTGGTGTCCGATGCTGGATGAGCGCTTGCTCAGCCTGACCATCATGGAGTTGTGCGATCGCCTGCGCCTGATGTTCTTCGGCAACCTGTATCAGGACTGGTCGGAGTTCGTGCTGGCCGATCTCGGCATTTATACCTACGAAAAAGTCGAGTTCTGCGCCGAGTCCCGGGGTTTGCGCAGTCGCGAAGACGTGGACGCCTATCTCCTCCTGCACGCGTACCAGCAACAATTCGAGGCCGGTGAAGCACTGGAAGAGGTGGCCGAACGGATCAACGGGCTGGCGCTGGACAACCCATGGTTGCAACGGCGGCGCGGCAAACTGTTGTTCCAGATGGGCCAATATTGCGAACGCATCGCCGATTTCGCCATGGCCCTGAACCTCTACCGCGAATGTGCCTATCCGGGCGCGCGTGCGCGGCTGATCCGCGTGCTGGAGCGCAGTGGCGAGTTTGAGCTGGCGATGGAACTGGCCGCACTCGCCGAACAATCCCCGGAAAGTGCCGCCGAACATCAGCAGTTGCTCCGCGTACTGCCACGCCTGCGACGCAAGCTCGGCGGGCCGCCCATCAAGCGGGCTGCGCCTCGGCAAATGCAGCGTCTGGACCTGCAATTGCCCAGAACGGATCAGGCGTTATCAGTGGAGTCTTACGTACAGGTACATTTGGCAGAAGAGTCGGCACCGGTGCACTACGTCGAGAACAGCCTGGTCAATTCACTGTTTGGCCTGCTGTGCTGGCCGGCGATTTTCGCGCCGTTGCCGGGTGCCTTTTTTCACCCGTTCCAGCGCGGGCCGGTGGATTTGCTCAGCGAAGACTTCCATGCCCGCCGGGCCGAACTGTTCCAGGCCTGCCTGGCCGAGCTCGACGACGGGCGCTACCGGCAGACCATCCGCGAACGTTATGCCGCCAAGTGGGGCGTGCAGTCGCCGTTCGTGTTCTGGAGCGTGCTCAGCGAAGAGCTGCTGGAACAAGCCCTGGATTGCCTGCCGGCCGAGCACCTCAGGCACTGGTTCAACCGCCTCTTGCTGGACATCAAGGCCAATCGCGCCGGCATGCCGGACCTGATCCAGTTCTGGCCGCAGCAAAAGACCTACCGCATGATCGAGGTCAAGGGCCCGGGCGACCGCCTGCAAGACAACCAGTTGCGCTGGCTCGAGTTCTGCCATGAGCACCAGATGCCGATTGCCGTGTGCTATGTGCAATGGGCGGAGCAGGACGCTTGAGCTACAGCATTGCAGTGCGGGCGCTGTGTGAGTTCACCGCCAAGGTCGGCGACCTCGACCTGCGCTTCACCCCGTCACCGACCGCGCTGGAAGGCATCGCCGGGCACCGCACGGTGGCGTCGCGGCGCAGCGAGGGCTACCAGAGCGAAGTCGCCCTTGAAGGCCAGTATCAAACCCTGACGGTCAAGGGCAGGGCGGATGGTTATGACCCCGGGCAAAACTGCCTGGAGGAGGTCAAGACCTATCGGGGCGACTTGAGCAAGCAACCGGCCAACCACCGTCAGTTGCATTGGGCCCAGGCGAAAATCTACGGCTGGTTGATGTGCCGCAAGCTGGATCTTGGGCAAATCAATCTGGCGCTGGTGTATTTCGACATCGTCAGCGAAAAGGAAACCTGCCTGGTCGAGTCATTCGAGGCCGCGCAACTGCAAGGGTTCTTCGAACAGCATTGCGCGCGTTTCCTGCAATGGGCCGAACAGGAAGTCGTCCATCGTGACGGGCGCAATCTGGCGGCGCAGCGCCTGGCTTTTCCCCATGCCGACTTTCGGCCGGGGCAGCGCCACCTGGCCGAGTCGGTGTTCAAGGCCGTCAGCACGGGGCGCTGCCTGATGGCCCAGGCGCCCACGGGAATCGGCAAGACCCTGGGCACCTTGTTCCCCATGCTCAAGGCGCTGGCACCGCAGCAACTGGACAAGGTGTTCTTCCTTACGGCGAAAACCCCGGGACGCAAACTCGCCCTGGACGCTGCGCAAGTGCTTCTCGCCAGCACCGCTGCGCCGCCGTTGCGGGTGCTGGAGATGATCGCCCGGGACAAGGCCTGCGAACACCCGGACAAAGCCTGCCACGGCGAGTCGTGCCCGCTGGCCCGGGGATTCTACGATCGCCTGCCCGCGGCGCGTCAGGCGGCCAGCCAACTGAGCCTGTTGCACCAGGGTGCCCTGCGCGAGGTCGCCCTGGCGCATGACGTCTGTCCGTATTACCTGAGCCAGGAAATGGCACGCTGGGCCGACGTGGTGGTGGCCGACTACAACTATTACTTCGACTTCAGCGCGCTGCTGTTCGGTCTGGCCCAGGCCAACAACTGGAAAGTCGCGGTGCTGGTCGACGAAGCCCATAACCTGGTGGAACGCGGCCGGCAGATGTACAGCGCGAGACTTGACCAGGCGACCTTCAACGGCGTGCGCAAAACCGCGCCTGAGGTGCTGAAAAAGTCGATGCAGCGGGTCAACCGCGAGTGGAATGCCTTGAATGGTACGCAAACCGGAGCCTACCAAGCCTATGACAAGGCGCCGGAAAAGCTCCTTCAGGCACTGTCTTCGTGCAGCGCCAGCATCGGTGACTACCTGAACGATCACCCGCAAGGCCTGGATAGCGCACTGCAGGGTTTCTACTTCGACATGCTGCATTTTTGCCGGGTGGCCGAACTGTTCGATGAGCAGTTCCTGTTCGACATCAGCAAGCGCGACCTCGAACGCAAGCGCAGCCTCTCGCAGTTGTGCCTGCGCAACGTGGTTCCCGCCGGGTTCATCCGCCCGCGCCTGACCGCCGCGCGCAGTACGGTGCTGTTTTCCGCGACCCTCAGCCCCCGGCACTATTACGCCGATTTACTGGGGACACCGGCGGACACGGTTTGCATCGACGTCGAGTCGCCGTTCCATGCCGATCAACTGCAAGTGCACATCGTCAACCAGATCTCCACGCGGTTCGTGCATCGCCAGTCCTCCCTCGAACCGATCGTGGAGTTGATTGCCAAACAGTTCTGCGCGCGCCCCGGCAACTACCTGGCGTTTTTCAGCAGTTTCGATTATCTGCAGCAGGTGGCGCAGTTACTCGCCGAGAAACACCCGAACATCCGTCTGTGGTCGCAGTCCCGCGGCATGGACGAAGCGCAACGTCAGCAGTTTCTCGATCAATTCCACGCCGACGGCCAGGGTGTCGGTTTTGCCGTGCTGGGCGGGGCCTTTGGTGAAGGCATCGATTTGCCCGGTGCCCGGTTGATCGGCGCATTTATCGCCACCTTGGGGCTGGCCCAGCTCAATCCGGTGAACGAACAACTGAAACGACGCATGGCCGCCATTTTTGGCGCCGGTTACGACTATACCTATCTGTTTCCCGGCGTACAGAAAGTGGTGCAGGCCGCTGGCCGGGTGATCCGCACCCAGCAGGATCAAGGGGTCGTGATGTTGATCGACGACCGTTTTGGCGAGAGCAAGGTCAGGCAACTGCTGCCGCGTTGGTGGGCTTTCCAAATTCCCGCTATGACGCATACTCCAGAGAAACAATGAATTGGTGGGATCAATGAGCGAAGATCGAAACAAGGTCAGTGCCATCGAAGACGGCCGTTTTCGGCTATTGATCGATGCGGTGATCGACTACGCGATCTACATGATTGATCCGGACGGCATCATTACCAGTTGGAATGCCGGCGCCAGGCGTTTCAAGGGCTATGAGGAGGCCGAAATCCTCGGTGAGCACTTCTCGCGCTTCTACACCGATGAGGACCGCCGTGCCGGCTTGCCCCAGCGGGCACTGGACACGGCGATCCGTGAAGGACGTTTCGAGGGAGAAGGCTGGCGGGTGCGCAAGGACGGCACGCATTTCTGGTCCCACGTGGTGATCGATCCGATCCTCGATCCGTCGGGCACCTTGCTGGGTTTCGCCAAGATCACCCGGGACCTCACCGATCGCAAAATGGCCGAGGAAGTCCTCAAGCAAAGCGAACAACAGTTCCGCCTGCTGGTGCAGAGCGTTACCGACTATGCGATCTACATGCTTTCCCCGGATGGTCGGGTGAGCAACTGGAACCCCGGCGCCCAGCGCATCAAGGGTTACTTGCCGGAGGAGGTCATCGGCCGGCACTTTTCGATGTTCTACACCCCGGAGGATCGCGCTGCCGGCGAGCCGCAACGGACACTGGAGATCGCGGTCCGTGAGGGGCGCTTTGAAAACAAGGGCTGGAGGATGCGCAAGGACGGAACGCGGTTCCTCGCCCATGTGATTGTCGATCCGATCAGGGGGGACACCGGCAAATTGCTCGGTTTTGCCAAGATTACCCGGGATATCACTGAGGCCACGCACGCGCAGCAGGTTCTGGAGCAAACCCGCGAAGCCTTGTTCCAGGCGCAGAAAATGCAGGCCATCGGCCAGCTCAGCGGCGGGATCGCCCACGACTTCAACAACCTGCTGACGGTGATCCTCGGCAATCTGGAGATCGTACGGAAACGGGTGACAGAAGATGCAAAAGTTACCCGCCTGATCGACAACGCCACCCAAGGTGCCTTGCGCGGTGTTTCCCTGACCCAGCGCATGCTGGCGTTTGCCCGACGCCAGGAACTCAAGTCGGAACCTGTGCGGATACCGGCGTTGGTGGAAGGCATTTCCGGGCTATTGCGCAGTTCCCTCGGGCCTTCGGTGAACGTCGAAACGCGCTTTCCCGAGGGTCTCGAACCGGTGATGGCTGACCTCAACCAGCTTGAGCTGGCGGTATTGAACCTGGCGACCAATGCCCGTGATGCCATGCCCAACGGCGGGACCATCATCTTCAGTGCCAGGACCGATGCAGTGAACGACAGCGCCACCTCATCCCTTGCGCCGGGGCGTTATGTTTGCCTGAGTGTGACCGATACCGGCGAGGGCATGGATGAAACCACGCTGGCCTCGGCAATGGACCCGTTCTTCACCACCAAGGGCGTCGGCAAGGGCACCGGCCTGGGGTTGTCGATGGTCCACGGTTTTATCGAACAATTGGGTGGGCGCTTCATCCTCAAAAGCAACCAGAACCAGGGTACGACGGCCGAGTTGTGGCTGCCGGTCGCCACCCGGGATTCAGCGACCCGACCTGTCGTCGAAACACAGGCCGTGAGCGTGCCGCGCATAAGCGTACTGGTGGTCGACGATGACAGCCTGGTGTTGACCAGCACCAGCTTGCTGCTCGAAGACCTCGGACACAGGGTGATCAGTGCGGCATCCGGTGCCATGGCGCTGGAGCTGTTTGTCAGTGAGCCGGATATCGATCTGGTCATAACCGACATGGCCATGCCGCAAATGAATGGTGCACAACTGGCCCATGCCATCCGGATCATACGGCCGAATGTGCCGATCATCCTCGCCACCGGTTATGCCGAGCGCCTGGAAGGCTTTGCCGCTCACTTGCCGCGCTTGCCGAAGCCATTTACCCAACTCAACCTGGTCGAGATCATTGCCCAGGCGATGAAATGACGCGGCGATTGTGCTGTTCATAACGGGCCAGCATCGGCTGGGTGCTGATGCCGTGGAGCAGGATGCTCATGGCTACCACCGAGAGCGTCAGGTCGGCACACAAGGTGGCCACTGATGGCAACAGATCGTGGTTCAAGGCGTAGAACAGGTAGTAGAAACTGCCGATGCCGCGAATGCCGAACCAGCCGATCAACCAGCGTTGCGGGCCGTTGAGCAGCGAGCCCCATGGCATCAGCCAGACCATCAGCGGACGAATCACCGCGAACAGCATCAGCGCGACCACCAGCGCCCGCCAGTCCCAGTGTGCAGTCAGCACGACCCCGAGCAAGGTCACCAGAAACACTTCCATGGCCCGTTCCACCAGGCTGCCGAACGACAGCATGTCGCCCATCATGATCCCGGCGGCGACTTGCTTGTCTTCCAGGTGGTCGACATTGCCGGCCACGGCCGCCTCCGGTTCGACATGCTGATGACCGACCACCGGCTGGACCAGATGTTCGGCCGGTGTACGGGTGTCACTGCTGGTACTGACCTCGGCCTGGCGCAAGCCAAGGCCGGCGGCGAATACCGAGAGAAACCCGTAGCCCTGAAGGGTTTCGGCCACGACATAGGCCAGTGCGATCAAGGCCAGGGCCAGGTAATCATTGGGGGAAAAGGTGCTGTCGGCATTCTTGATGCGCATGAACAGGGTCAGGCGGCCGATACCGCGCCCCATCCAGTAACCGGTCAGCAATCCGGCGGGCACTGCCCATAGCAGCCGCTTGAGCGCCCATTCGTCGAGCCATGGACCCGCGTGCTCACCTTGTTGCAGAATCAGCAAACCGAGGATGACAAAAGGGAATGCACTGCCGTCGTTGAGACCGGCTTCGCCCGTGAGCCCGAACCTGACCGGGTCGTAGTCCTTGGCATCGCTGACCTGCACCAGGGAGGCCAGGACCGGATCGGTGGGTGCCAGAATCGCCCCGATCAACAGCGATGGCCCCCAGGCGAATCCAAACCCGAAATGCAGCAACAGGCTCACACCGGCAATCGTCAGGATCATCACCGGTCCCGCCAGCGTAAATGCCACCCGCCATCGGCGATCGCCCAGGGGCAAGCGCAACTTCAACCCGCAGACGAACAGGGAAAAAAGCACCGCTACTTCCGACAGATGCTCCATCCAGAAGGCGGCGTCCTTGATATCCAGCCTGAGCAAACCCAGGCCCGACGGACCGATGGCCACGCCCAGCACCAGACAGACCGCCGAGGTGGTCACGGGCAACCAGCGCAAGTAGGACGAGGTGAGCGCCAGTGTCAGCAATACGGCGCCCAGCACCGCCACCCACGCCGTGAAGCCCATCAACCGACAGGCGCGCGCAGGTACTCAGGGGTGAGCACGTTGAACCACACCAGGATCATCGTGACCAGGATCGTTACCAACACCAACAACCCGACACCCCACACGCAGGCGGCGTTGAGCAGACCTTGCTCCTTGCGCTCGTGCATGAAGGTCGGCAAGCCGATGAACAACAGGAACGTCGAATAAGCCGATGCTGCCGCCAGCACCGCAATCGCCAGCCAGCGACTGGGGTACAGGCCTGCCAGGCCGGCAATGAAGAACGGCGTTACGATGTAGGCAGCAAAGCCGATGCATTGATTGAGCGTTGGCTGCGCCTCGAAGGTGCGAGACATCCAGCGGATGAACGCGCCGATGACCACGACGCCGGCAACGATGGTCAGGTACAGCAACACACACAGTTGAAGTGCGCTGTGGGTGCTGAGCCGCACGGTTTCGTTTTCCGCCAGGCTCCAGCCCACGTAAGTCGTACCGAAAAACAGGCAGACGGCGGGAATCAGGGCCAGCAGCAACAGATGCGCGAGGTAATGACGTGGATGGGCTTCTTCTTCCTTGCGGATATCCAGCCAGGCGAAGTTCGGTTGAGTGAACAGTTTGACAATGGGTGCGGACATGACGACCTCCAGCGATCAGTGTCTATACGCTGTGGAGCGCCGGAGGACGTCGCCGGTTCAATTTTTCGACGCGGTCACAGGATCGGTTTGCCGCCGGTGACGCCGTAGCGCTGGCCGGTGATGTAACTGGCCTCATCCGAGGCCAGCAGCACGTAGATCGGCGCGACTTCCACGGGTTGGCCCGGCCGCCCAAGGGAGGTGTTGGCGCCGAAGTTCTGTACCGTCTCCTCAGGCATGGTCGAGACGATCAACGGCGTCCAGATCGGTCCGGGGGCGACGCTGTTGACGCGGATGTTCCTGGGCCCAAGCATTTGCCCGAGGCCGGCGCTGAAATTGGCGATCGCGCCCTTGGTGGTGGCGTAGGCCAGCAGTGTCGGGTTCGGCAGGTCGGAATTGACCGAACTGGTGTTGATGATCGAACTGCCGGGCTTCATGTGTTTCAGGGCTGCCTGGCAGATCCGGAAGATGGCGGTGATGTTGACGTCGAAGGTCATCACCCATTCCTCGTCCGATATGTCTTCGAGGCTGTCATGCGTCATCTGGTACGCGGCATTGTTGACCAGTACGTCGATGCGGCCAAAGCGCTCCACGGTTTTCTCCACCAGGGCCTGGCAGTGTGCCTTTTGCGCCAGGTCTCCCGGCAGCAACAGGCACTGACGGCCGGCCTGTTCGATCCAGTGCGCGGTTGCCTTGGCGTCTTCATGTTCGTTGAGGTAGGCGATGGCCACATCGGCGCCTTCACGGGCGAAGGCGATGGCGACCGCACGGCCAATGCCGCTGTCGCCGCCGGTGATCAAGGCGATTTTGTCGGCCAGGCGACCGGTGCCCTTATAGGAATGCTCGCCGCAATCCGGAACGGGGTCCATGGTGCGCTGAGTGCCGGGAACCGGCTGATGTTGTTTGGGGAAGGGCGGTTTTGGATAGTCGGTCATCATCGATCTCCAGTCTCGAGGCCAGGGTGTCAGAAGGTTGACCCTGGCGTTTTGGCTGGAGTTCGACTGGATTTTCGATATCGAAAAAACACCAATCTCCCTGTAGGAGCGAGCTCGCTCGCGATGGTCGCTAACGATAACGCGTGTTTGCTGAATAAACGCGGCGCTCTTGAGTCCATCGCGGGCAAGCCCGCTCCGACAGGGATCGATCAGGCCTTGAGATTGCGCAAACTGCGCTCCATCCGCGCAATGCCTTCTTCCAGCAACGACCGTGGGCAGCCGAAGTTCAGGCGCACGAACTGCTGGCAGTCATCGCCGAAGTCCAGGCCGGCGCTCAAACCGACCTTGGCCTGTTCGAGGAAGAACTGTTGCGGATTGTCCAGGCCCAGGGCCGTGCAGTCGAGCCAGGCGAGGTAGGTGCTTTGCGGCAGGTTCATGGTGACGCCCGGCAGACGAGTGCGCACGGCCTCGGCGAGGAAATCGCGGTTGCCTTGCAGGTAGGTCTTCAGCTCGGCCAGCCAGGGCGCGGCTTCGCTGTAGGCGACGCGGGTGGCTTCCATGCCCAGCGGATTGACGCTGTCGACCATGCCGCAACGGGCGTGGTTGACCTTCTCGCGCAGGTGGCGGTCCTGGATGATCATGAACGAGGTCTTCAGGCCGGCGATGTTGTAGGCCTTGCTCGCCGACATCAGCGTGATGGTGCGCTGGGCCACTTGCGGGCTCAAGGTGGCCATCGGAATGTGTGTGCGGCCGTCGAAGCACAACTCGGCGTGGATCTCGTCGGAAATGATCCAGGCATCCTGCTCAAGGCAAATGTCGGCAATGGCTTGCAGCTCTGCGCGGGGGAAGGCCTTGCCCAGCGGGTTGTGCGGGTTGCTCAGGAGCAACGCGCCGCCACCTTGCAACGACTGGCTCAAGGTATCCAGCGGCGTGGTGTAGGTGCCATCGGCTTGCGCATCGAAACTCAGTTCGACCTTGTTCAGGCCCCAATGCCCGGGGGCGTGGCGCAGCGGAGGGTAGTTGGGCACCTGCACGACGACGTTCTGTGGCGCCTGCACCAGGGCCTTCAACGCCATGTTGAAGCCCGACTCGACGCCCGGCAGGAAGATCAGCTCTTGCGGTTCGACGCGCCAGGCGTACTTGTTCCAGAGGTCGGCGACGATGGCCTCGCGCAGGTCATCCTGGGCCACGCTGTAGCCGACCATCGGGTGTTCCAGGCGTTTTTGCAGGGCCTGGATGATCACCGGCGGCGCGGCGAAATCCATGTCGGCGACCCACATCGGCAACACATCGGCCGGGTAGCGGCTCCACTTGGTGCTGCCGGTGTGGTGGCGGTCGAACACCTGATCAAAATCGAAAGTCATGCGGGATCTCGTGAAGGCGGGGTTAATCATGCCGGCCATGATAAGCGCGCAAGCAAGTCTGCACACCCCCCCTGTGGGAGCGGGCTTGCTCGCGAAGAGGGCGTGTCAGCCGACATCAATGCTGACTGACACACCGCATTCGCGAGCAAGCCCGCTCCCACAGGTTTTGTATCAACCCCGGGCAGAGGGGCCGACGGTCGGCTGTCATGGTGAATTCGACAGCATTGACTAAAGTTTTTAGTGTCGGCAGCCAGACTGCCGAAACCGTGTTTGTTCAAAAAGGCCCGGCCACGTACCGGGTCCCACCTGATCAGGAGTGCACGATGGATCTCAGCCGTCGTCAGTTCTTCAAGGTCGCCGGTATCGGCCTTGCAGGCTCTAGCCTGGGTGCGTTGGGCATGGCCCCGACGCTTGCCTTTGCCGAACAGGTGCGTCATTTCAAGCTCGCCCACACCCATGAAACCCGCAACACCTGCCCGTATTGCTCGGTCGGTTGCGGCTTGATCATGTACAGCCAGGGCGATACGGCCAAGAATGTCGCGCAAAACATCATCCATATCGAAGGTGACGCCGACCACCCGGTCAACCGCGGCACCCTTTGCCCCAAAGGCGCGGGCCTGCTGGACTTCATACACAGTCCCGGGCGCCTGCAATATCCGCAGGTGCGTAAACCCGGCAGCACTGAGTGGACCCGCATTTCCTGGGATGAAGCCCTCGATCGCGTCGCCGACCTGATGAAGGCCGACCGTGACGCCAACTTCATCGAGAAAAATGCCCAGGGCCAAACAGTGAACCGCTGGCTGACCACCGGTTTCCTCGCGGCCTCGGCGGCGTCCAACGAAGCCGGCTACATCACCCACAAGGTGGTGCGCAGTCTCGGCATGCTGGGGTTTGATAACCAGGCGCGTGTCTGACACGGCCCGACGGTGGCAAGTCTTGCCCCGACGTACGGCCGTGGTGCCATGACCAATACCTGGACCGATATCGCCAACGCGAATCTGGTCCTGGTGATGGGCGGCAACGCAGCAGAAGCGCATCCGTGCGGCTTCAAATGGGTGACCGAAGCCAAGGCGCACAACAAGGCGCGGCTGATCGTGGTCGACCCGCGTTTTACCCGGACCGCCTCGGTGGCCGACTACTACGCGCCGATCCGTACCGGCACCGACATCGCCTTCATGGGCGGGTTGATCAATTTCCTGCTGACCGAGGACAAGATCCAGCACGAATACGTGCGCAACTACACCGACGTGTCGTTCATCGTCAGGGCCGGCTATGGCTTCGAGGACGGGATCTTCAGCGGCTATGACGCCGAAAAACGCCTGTACACCGATAAATCCGGCTGGGGTTATGAACTCGGCGAGGACGGTTTTGCCAAGGTCGATCCGACTTTGCAGGACCCACGCTGCGTCTATCAATTGATGAAGCAGCACTACAGCCGCTACAACATCGACCTGGCGAGCCAGATCTGCGGCATGCCGGTCGATGCCATGCAGAAGATCTGGGACGAGATCGCCACTTGCTCGCAACCCGGCAAGACCATGACCATCCTCTATGCGCTGGGCTGGACCCAGCACTCGATCGGCGCGCAGATCATCCGCAGCGCGGCGATGGTGCAACTGTTGCTGGGTAACGTCGGCATGCCGGGCGGGGGCGTGAATGCCTTGCGCGGCCACTCCAACATCCAGGGGCTGACGGACCTTGGGCTGTTGTCCAACTCACTGCCGGGCTACCTCACGCTGCCGGGCGATGCCGAACAGGATTACAACGCCTACATCGTCAAGCGCACGCAGAAACCGTTGCGCCCGGGGCAGTTGTCCTATTGGCAGAACTACGGCAAGTTCCACGTCAGCCTGATGAAGTCCTGGTACGGCGCCAATGCCACGGTCGAGAACAATTGGGCCTACGACTACCTGCCGAAGCTGGACATCCCCCAATACGACATCCTCAAGGTGTTCGATCTGATGGGGCAAGGCAAGGTCAACGGCTACATGTGCCAAGGGTTCAACCCTATCGCTGCACTGCCGGACAAAAACCGCGTGATGCTGGCGCTGGCCAAGCTGAAGTGGCTGGTGGTGATGGACCCGCTGGCCACCGAGACCTCGGAGTTCTGGCAAAAGGTCGGGCCGTATAACGATGTCAAGAGCGCCGACATCCAGACCGAAGTGATTCGCCTGCCCACTACCTGCTTTGCCGAGGAGGACGGCTCGCTGGTCAACAGCAGCCGCTGGCTGCAATGGCACTGGAAGGGCGCCGACGGCCCTGGCGAAGCGCGCACCGACATTCGGATCATGAGCGAATTGTTCCTGCGTCTGCGCCAGCGCTACCAGGCCAATGGCGGCAAGTTTCCCGACCCTCTGCTCAAGTTGACGTGGCCGTACAAGATCCCCGAAGAACCTTCGCCGGAAGAACTGGCCAAGGAAATCAACGGCTCAGCCACGGTGGACTTTACCGACGCCACGGGCGCTGCGATCAAGGCCAACGCGCAGTTGGCCGGATTCAGCCAGCTAAAGGACGATGGCAGCACGGCGTCCGGCTGCTGGATTTTCTGTGGCAGCTGGACCGAACTCGGCAACCAGATGGCCCGGCGCGACAATGCCGATCCTTACGGCATGCATCAACACCAAGGCTGGGCCTGGGCCTGGCCGGCCAACCGGCGGATTCTCTACAACCGCGCCTCGGCCGACCTGCAAGGCAAGCCATGGGACCCGAAAAAACGCCTGGTGTGGTGGAACGGCAAAGCCTGGGCTGGCACCGACGTGCCGGACTACAAGGCCGACGTGCCGCCGGAAGCCGGGATGAACCCGTTCATCATGAACCCCGAGGGCGTGGCGCGGTTCTTCGCCGTCGACAAGATGAACGAAGGCCCGTTCCCCGAGCACTACGAGCCATTCGAAACGCCAATCGGGATCAACCCGCTGCACCCGAACAACAAGAAAGCCACCAGCAACCCGGCGGCGCGGATCTTCGATTCGGTCTGGGATTCCCTCGGCGTGGCCAAGGACTACCCGTACGCCGCCACCAGTTACCGGCTGACCGAGCATTTCCACTTCTGGAGCAAGCACTGCAAGCTCAACGCGATTGCCCAGCCCGAGCAGTTCGTGGAAATCGGCGAAGTGCTGGCCAAGGAAAAAGGCATCGCCGCGGGCGACCGGGTACGGGTCAGCAGCAAGCGTGGCTTCATTGAAGCGGTAGCGGTGGTGACCAAGCGGATTCGACCGCTGCAGGTCAACAATCAGGTGGTGCACCAGATCGGCATTCCGCTGCACTGGGGGTTTACCGGCCTCACGCGGCACGGTTACCTGACCAACACCCTGGTGCCGTTCCTCGGCGATGGCAACACCCAGACCCCGGAATCCAAGTCATTCCTGGTCAACGTGGAGAAAGTCTAAATGGCCAGCCAAGACATCATTGCCCGCTCGGCCACCACCACACCCGCGCCCTCGGTGCGCGGCATGGAGGAAGTCGCCAAGCTGATCGACACCACCAAATGCATCGGCTGCAAGGCCTGTCAGGTGGCCTGCTCGGAATGGAACGAGCTGCGCGACGAAGTCGGCCACAACCATGGTACCTACGACAACCCGCAGGACCTCAGCGCAGAAACCTGGACCTTGATGCGCTTCACCGAGCACGAGACCGACGCCGGCAACCTCGAATGGCTGATCCGCAAGGATGGCTGCATGCATTGCGCCGAACCCGGTTGCCTGGCGGCGTGCCCCAGCCCCGGTGCGATCATCAAGCACGCCAACGGTATCGTCGATTTCGATCAGGACCATTGCATCGGCTGCGGCTACTGCATCACCGGGTGTCCGTTCAACATTCCACGGATCTCGCAGAAGGATCACAAGGCCTACAAGTGCACCTTGTGCTCGGACCGGGTGGCGGTAGGGCTGGAACCGGCCTGCGTGAAAACCTGCCCGACCGGTGCCATCGTGTTCGGCTCCAAGGACGACATGAAGGAGCATGCCGCCGAGCGCATCGTCGACCTCAAGAGCCGGGGCTTTGAGAACGCCGGCCTGTACGATCCCGAAGGCGTGGGTGGCACCCACGTGATGTACGTGTTGCACCACGCCGATACGCCAAGACTGTACGCCGGCCTGCCCGATCACCCGGCGATCAGTCCGTTGGTGGGGTTGTGGAAAGGCATCAGCAAACCACTGGCGCTGCTGGCCATGGGCGCGGCGGTGCTGGCCGGGTTCTTCCACTACGTGCGCGTCGGGCCGCAAATCGTCGAAGAGGATGAGCATCCGGAGCCGCCGGACAACGCCGTGCATGAAGTCGATCCGTCGGTGCACACCTTCGATCCCCGTGGGGAGGGCAGGCCATGAGCAACAAGACGATCCTGCGCTACACCAGCAACCAGCGCACCAATCACTGGCTGGTGGCGATTCTGTTTTTCATGGCCGGGTTGTCCGGGCTGGCGCTGTTCCACCCGGCACTGTTCTGGCTGAGCAACCTGTTCGGCGGCGGGCCATGGACACGCATCCTACATCCGTTCATGGGCGTGCTGATGTTCCTGTTGTTCCTTGGCCTGGTGATTCGCTTTTGGCGCGCCAACTACTTCATCGCCAACGATCGGCTTTGGCTCAAGCGCATCGACCGGGTGATGCTGAACCAGGAGGAGGGCGTCCCGCCCATCGGCAAGTACAACCCCGGGCAGAAGCTGCTGTTCTGGACTTTACTGCTGTGCATGCTGGGGCTGTTATTCACCGGGCTGGTGATCTGGCGTGCGTATTTCAGCGCTTATTTCGGCATTACCGTGATCCGTTGGGCCATGCTGTTGCACGCACTGGCCGGGTTTGTGCTGATTCTGAGCATCATCATCCACATTTACGCAGGCATCTGGATCAAGGGCTCCGTCAGCGCCATGGTGCATGGCTGGGTCAGCCGCGGTTGGGCGAAAAAACACCACGAACTCTGGTATCGCCAAGTGACTCAAGATGAGACCCGCGACGAAGCTCCCTCGCGACCGATCACCAAGAAGGGCTGACATTTGCCAACCATCCTCGAACCCGGAGAAATCGAAGCGGCGGCCAGTTCGCCGCCGTTTCTGTACATGCCACCGCACAACCTGTTCAGCCTGCGCGCTCAACGGCTGGAGCAACTGGCCGAAGGGCACGCGCTGACCGATTACCTGCGCCTGATTGCCGGATTGTGCCGGGTGCAGCAACAGGTGCTGGACGACCCGCCCTCAAGCGACCCCCTTGACCGACAACGCATCGAGTTGTGCCAGCAACACGGCTTGCCGCCGTTCGCGGCCGACAGCCTGGCGCGTGAAGATGATTGGCAGCTTTACCTCGATGCCTTGCTGCAGCGCTATCGCGCACCGTCGCCATCCGTCGTGGCCGATGCCGTACAAACCTTGCGCCTGACCAGTGCCGGGCAACGCCGCGCATGGGCGGTGGCGTTGGTCAGCGGCCAGTATTCGCTGGTGCCGGCTGCGTTGGTGCCGTTTCTCGGCGCGGCGTTGCAAACCGCCTGGAGCCACTGGCTGTTGAGCACGCCCAATCTGCAACTGACCCCCGGCGACAGCCTCAGCCAGTGCCCGGCCTGTGGCTCGCCGGCCATGGCCGGGGTCATCCGCCATCGCGGCAAGCACAATGGCTTGCGTTATCTGGTCTGTTCGCTGTGTGCCTGCGAGTGGCATGTGGTGCGGGTCAAGTGCGTGTATTGCGAGCAGAGCAAGGGCCTGGAATACCTCAGCCTGGAAGATGACCGCCATGCCGCCAACCAGGCGCCGTTGCGCGCCGAAGTCTGCCCCGGTTGCAACAGCTATCTGAAGTTGCTCTATCTGGAGAACGATGCGGACGCTGAGGCGTTGTCGGCGGACCTGTCCAGCCTGATGCTCGACATGCGCCTGGCGCAGGACGGTTATCAGCGCCTGGCACCCAATCTGTTGCTGGCACCGGGAGACGAGTAACCGCAGCGTCTACACTCTGGCGCGACGGCCATTCGTTTTCAGGAGCGCCAGATGTCTGCACGCGGTGCCAGCCAACCCCTGCGTCTACCTTCCATTGACAGTCTGTTGCGTCATCCCGCGTGCCTGCCACTGGCCGAGCGCTATGGACGCGACACGTTGCTGGGTGCCTTGCGGCTATTGCTGGATGAATTGCGCGAAGGGGTACGGCAGGGTTTGCTCGAAGCGGTTGAAGTCAGCCCTGAGGTACTGGCGGGCAGGGTCGGGGAGCGATTGGCAGTGCAGCATCGCAGCCATGTACGCAGGGTGTTCAACCTCACCGGCACGGTCTTGCACACCAACCTCGGCCGCGCGCTGTTGCCCGAAGAAGCGATTGAAGCGGTGCAAATGGCCGCGCGCTATCCGCTCAACCTCGAATTCGACTTGCGCAGCGGCAAGCGCGGAGATCGCGACGACCTGATCGAGGGCCTGATCCGCGAACTGACCGGCGCCGAAGCCGTGACTGTGGTCAACAACAATGCTGCCGCGGTCCTCTTGAGCCTCAACAGCCTGGGCGCGCGCAAGGAAGGGATTATTTCCCGGGGCGAACTGATTGAAATCGGCGGCGCCTTCCGCATCCCCGACATCATGGCCCGCGCCGGGGTGAAGCTGCATGAGGTCGGCACCACCAACCGCACCCATGCCCGCGACTACGAGGCCGCGATCGGCCCGCGCAGTGGTTTGATCATGCGCGTGCATGCCAGCAACTACAGCATCCAGGGCTTCACCACGAGCGTGCCGACCGCCGAACTGGCGCAACTGGCCCACCTGCACGGTCTGCCGCTGCTCGAAGACCTCGGCAGCGGCAGCCTGCTGGACTTGACCCGTTGGGGTTTGCCCGCCGAACCGACGGTACGCCAGGCGCTGCTCGATGGCGCGGACATCGTCACCTTCAGTGGCGACAAACTGCTCGGTGGGCCGCAAGCCGGGCTGATTGTCGGCCGCAAGGAACTGATCGCCAGGATCAAGAAGAACCCGCTCAAGCGTGCGCTGCGGGTCGACAAAATGACCCTGGCTGCGCTGGAAGCGGTGTTGGGTCTGTATCGCAACCCGGAGCGACTGGCCGAGCGCTTGCCGAGCCTGCGCCTGTTGACCCGGCCACAGGCCGATATCCTCGCCCAGGCCGAGCGCTTGCAGCCAGCGCTGGCCCGGGTGCTGGGCAATGGCTGGAGCGTCAGCGCCATGCCGGCACTGGGCATGATCGGCAGCGGCAGCCAACCGGTAGCGCGGCTGGCCAGCGCCGCGCTGTGTCTGCGCCCACTGACATCCAAGCGCTTGCGCGGGCGCTCGCTGTTGACGTTGGAAGTAGCCTTTCGCGCCTTGCCGATTGCGGTCCTCGGGCGTATCGACGATGACGCCCTGTGGCTGGACCTGCGGCAACTGGACGACGAGCCGGCATGGCTGGCGCAACTCGATCAATTGCAAGTGGAGGGCCGGGCAGGGTGATCGTCGGCACCGCAGGGCACATCGACCATGGCAAGACGGCGCTGCTCCAGGCACTGACCGGCCAGGCCGGGGACCGGCGCCGGGAAGAGCGTGAACGCGGCATGACCATCGACCTCGGCTACCTGTATGCCGCGCTGGAGCCGGGTGCGCAGTTGACCGGTTTCATCGACGTTCCTGGGCATGAACGCTTCACCCACAACATGCTCGCTGGAGCGCAGGGTATCGATCTGGTGTTGCTGGTGGTGGCCGCCGATGACGGGGTGATGCCGCAGACCCGCGAGCACTTGGCGATTGTCGAGTTGCTCGGCATTCCCCGGGCGCTGGTGGCCATCACCAAATGCGACCGGGTCGACGGCGACCGGGTGCAGGCCGTTCGTGAGCAGGTGGGCGCGTTACTGGCACCGGGGCCGTATGCCGATGCGCCGCTGCTGGCGTTGTCGAGCGTGACGGGTGAGGGCGTCGAAACCCTGCGCCAGGCGTTGCTCGACGCACAACGGCAGGTGTCGCAACGCAGCACCGAAGGTGGTTTTCGCCTGGCGATCGATCGGGCCTTCAGCGTGGCCGGGGCCGGTATCGTGGTGACCGGTACGGCGCTGTCCGGCCAGGTCGCGGTGGGCGATACCCTGCTGCTGGGCCCACAAGGCAAACCAGTGCGCATTCGCGGCCTGCATGCGCAAAACCAGGCCGCCGACCGCGCCCGTGCCGGCCAGCGCGTGGCGTTGAACCTGAGTGCCGATCGGCTGGCGCTGGAGCACATCCATCGCGGTCACTGGTTGCTGGCCGAGGGCTTGTATGCGCCCACCCAGCGCCTGGACATCGATATGCAGTTACTCCCTGGCGAATCCCGGGCCTTCGATCACTTTCAACCGGTGCACGTGCACCTCGGCACCCAGGACGTCACCGCTCGAGTGGCCTTGTTGGAGGGCGCCAGCCTGGCCCCCGGCGGGCGGATGTTTGCGCAACTGCTGCTCAATACACCCGTGCATGCGGTGAAGGGCGATCCGCTGATCCTGCGCGACCAGAGTGCCCAACGCACGCTGGGCGGCGGCCGGGTGCTCGATCCGTTTGCCCCGACACGCCAGCGCCGCAGTCCGGAACGGCTGGCGCAACTGGCCGAGCTGGCGAACAGCGCCGGTCTGGAAGAGGTACTGCCGGCCTTGCTGGCCCACAGCGACACCGGGTTCGATCCGCGGCGCCTGGAGCGACAATTCAACCGCCCGCGCGACCGTTGGGTGTTGCCCGCTGGCGTGCGCTTGATCGACACCCGCCAAGGCGCGGTGCTGTTCAGTACGAGTCGTTGGGAAACCTTGAAGGCCGCAGTGCTGGAACACCTCGCACGCTTTCATCAGCTCGAACCGGATCAAATGGGGCCAGACCGCGATCGCCTGCGCCGATTTGCCGGCAGCACGCTGGAGCGCCCGAGGTTTATCAGCCTGCTCGATGAACTGCTGGCCAGTGGCGCTATTGCCAGCAGAGGGCCGTGGTTGCACCTGCCCGAACATCAGGTGCGCTTGAGCGAAGAAGATCAAGCCTTGTGGCAACGCTTGCAGCCGTTGCTCGACCAAGCCGGTTTCGACCCGCCCTGGGTGCGCAACCTCGGGCATGAGGAGGCAACCGCCCGCGCATTGCTGCTCAAAATGGCCCGGCTGGGGCTGCTCCATCAAGTGGTCCGCGATCTGTTTTACACCGACAGCATGATCCACCAATTGGCGGCTATGCTGTTGCAACTGGCGGACGCCAACCCGGTGATCCAGGTGGCGGCGTTTCGTGATGCGGTGGGCCTGGGGCGCAAGCGCAGTATCCAGATACTGGAGTACTTTGATCGTATCGGCCTGACCCGGCGTTTTGGCGATCGACGGCAGATTCGCCTGGACAGTGCGTTGGCCCGGCGCAACGAGCCCTGATTCAGGCGCAGGAATTCAAGGAAGGCAATCGCGCCCGGTGGCGCGGCCGGGCTTCAAACCCGGTTGGGGACGGCATCCGTTCCCGGGCAGGTTCGACTCCGGCTGCCTTCCGCCAATCAACCCCCAACTCTCCGAGCCCACCCAATCCCCCTGTAGGAGCGAGCTCTGCTCGCGATGGTCACCCGTTCGCCGCGTATACCCAGGGGGTACGCGTCATCGTTGACGACCATCGTGAGCAAGCTCACTCCTACAGGGATCGCGGGTTCTCAATGCGAGCGCAGTCACGTTGCAGGATTTACTCGGTGGCTACGACGCAATTGGTTGCGCCACGCCGCTCGCAGAGCCGATTACGCAAGCGTTCGGCCCAGTAGCGGCCAGCCTCGTTGACATCGCTCCAGGAGTCGTAGGTGCTGCTTTCGAACAGGCCGATGATCGGTTTGCGGGCACCCACGCGCCGGTCGATCTCGGCGGCGATGACTTCACCGGTTTGTGCATCCGCCAGTTTGCCTTCGATGGTCACTTGCCCGCTGAACGGCGGTTTGCCGGTGGTGTGGGTCATCGTTTGCATGGCCGCGGCCTTGGCACCTGGCAGACCGAGGGGGATGGGAATGTAGGACGCCGCTTTCATCGACGAGTCTGCCGCTTCCGCATCGACAATCGCCACCGAAATTCGCAGGGTGTCCGGCCCCGGTTGATCGACGATCTTGTAGTCCTTGCCCAGTTGGTCGGCCACCAGTTTATGGAAGTTCTGCGATATCGCGGCGGTGTCGCCCGCGGGCGCGTCCTTGAGTTTGGACTTGGGCCCGCCGTACAACTTGATCGGGTCCAGGAGCACTTTGTTGTACTGGGCAAAAGCCGTCTTGTCGGCGTATTTCGGGTTGCGATACAGACGCAGCGCTTCGTCCCCCTGGCCATCTTTCATTTTCGGGTAGACGTCCTCCATGAAGCCGGAACCGGTCAGGTTTTCCCCCAGGGTGGTGCTTCTGCCTGGCTGCGAGGTTGACGAACAACCGGCCAATACGATCAGTGCGACACCGAGTGTCAATGTATTCAAGCGTGGTTTCATGCAGTTCTTCCTTAGTCGCATCATGGATTGCCGGGTTGGTTGACACACCAGGTTCAAGGGTAGCCCAGCGGATCGATCAGGCAATGCGTGTGCCGTGGATCTTTGGATGCGAAGCCCAACCTTTGCATAGTCTCGGGCGGTCTTTACTACGCTGGCATGAACTGATGGGAAATTGGCGCGAAATGGACAATCCGCATGGCCAAGGTGCATCAAGCTAGGCATGGATCTGCGTGATCCCTCACTCTAAAAACAGCACTCAGCGCGACGGCCCTGGGCACGTCGCAAGGATCTCGTATGACGAAAGCAAGCATGCCCGTTGGCGCGGGCGGGCAAACACCGGAGGTTCCCCGTTCGGTATTCATCACCGGGGCCAACGGTTTTATCGGCAAGGCACTGCTCAAACGCTACAAGGATCTGGGTGCGCACGTGCGCGGCATGGACCTGTTTGCCGACCCGGCGAACGATGTGGTGGCCGGTGACCTGACCCAACCACAGGCCTGGGCCGAGCACGCCAGGGGGTGCGACCTGTTCATCAACACGGCAGCGGTGGTGTCGCTGGCGGCGCCCTGGAAACTCTACCGCGAGGTCTCGGTGCAGGGAGTGCGCAATTGTCTCAACGTCGCGATTGCCGGCGGTGCCAAGCGTTTCGTGCACATCTCTTCGATTGCGGCGCTGGGCTGGACCTATCCGGACATGGCCGACGAGTCTTGCGATGTGGTGATCGGCGAGCAGTATCGCTATGGCGTGGCCAAGGGCGCGAGCGAGCATGTGGTGCTGGCCAGCCATGCCGCCGGGGAAATCGATTGCACCGTGGTGCGTCCGGGGGATGTGTACGGGCCGGGGTCGCGGGCCTGGCTGATCGAGCCCCTGAAAATGGCCAAGGCCGGCGCACTGATTTTGCCCAATGGCGGCAAGGGTGTCTTCACCCCGGTGTATGTCGATGACCTGCTTGACGGCATCATGCTCGCGGCGGGCCTTGACCAGGGGCGGGGACATATTTTCCACCTCAGCAGCGCCAGCCCGACCACCTGCAAGGCGTTCTTCGCCAATCACTGGCGCTGGGCAGGACGCAGCGGTGCACCGCGCACGCTGCCCCTGCACCTCGCGGCAGCGTTGACCCGCCTGATCTGGCGGGTCAACGGCTTGCTCAAGATCAAGAGCGAAGTCACCCCGGACACGATGTACATGCTCGCCCGCACCGGCGATATCTCCATTGCCAAGGCCCGGCGCTTGCTCGGTTATGAACCGAAGGTGTCCCTGGCAGATGGCTTGCGCCGCTCTGAAGACTGGTTGCGGCTGAGCGGCCAGATCACCCCCTGAAAGGCACCACACCTCCCACAGAGGGGTGTGGTGATCAAGAAAAAAAGGTTCTTCACGCAATCCCGGGAAACACGCACAACCTGTAGGAACCGGCTTGCCGGCGATGGATTCAAGTGCGCCGCGTTTATCCGGTTTACCTGCGTTATCGTTAGCGTCCATCGCGAGCAGGCTTGCTCCTACAAGGGACCGCGCAGTACCTGTAGGAGTCGGCTTGCCGGCGATGGATTCAAGTGCGCCGCGTTTATCCGGTTTACCTGCGTTATCGTTAACGACCATCGCGAGCAGGCTCGCTCCTACAAGGGACCGCGCAGTACCTGTAGGAGCCGGCTTGCCGGCGATGGATTTAAGTGCGCCGCGTTTATCCGGTTTACCTGCGTTATCGTTAGCGTCCATCGCGAGCAGGCTCGCTCCTACGAGGGACCGCGCAATACCTGTAGGAGCCGGCTTGCCGGCGATGGATTCAAGTGCGCCGCGTTTATCCGGGTTACCTGCGTTATCGTTAGCGTCCATCGCGAGCAGGCTCGCTCCTACAAGGGACCGCGCAAAACCTGTAGGAGCCGGCTTGCCGGCGATGGATTCAAGTGCGCCGCGTTTATCCGGTTTACCTGCGTTATCGTTAGCGTCCATCGCGAGCAGGCTCGCTCCTACAAGGGACCGCGCAGTACCTGTAGGAGCCGGCTTGCCGGCGATGGATTCAAGTGCGCCGCGTTTATCCGGGCTACCTGCGTTATCGTTAGCGTCCATCGCGAGCAGGCTCGCTCCTACAAGGGACCGCGCAGTACCTGTAGGAGCCGGCTTGCCGGCGATGGATTCAAGTGCGCCGCGTTTATCCGGGTTACCTGCGTTATCGTTAGCGTCCATCGCGAGCAGGCTCGCTCCTACAAGGGACCGCGCAGTACCTGTAGGAGCCGGCTTGCCGGCGATGGATTCAAGTGCGCCGCGTTTATCCGGTTTACCTGCGTTATCGTTAGCGTCCATCGCGAGCAGGCTCGCTCCTACAAGGGGCCTCCAAACCAGTGAAGCCAAAAACGGCAGCCAATGGCTGCCCTTTTTGCCTTTGCCTAACCTACCGCGTGTGTTTGTTGAACATTAGCATCGACGCCAGCGCCGGCATCAACAGCAGTGCACCGACCATGTTCCACAGGAACAACAGCACCAGCAGCAGTCCCATGTCGGCCTGGAATTTCAGGACCGAGAACGACCAGGTCGCCACGCCCAGCGCCAGGGTGATGCCGGTGAACGCCACCGAAGTACCGGTGGTCTTCAGCGCTTCAAAGAACGCGGCCTGGAACTTCAATCCCTGATGCAGGAAGCCTTCGATGCGGCTGTACAGGTAGATCCCGTAGTCCACACCGATCCCCACGCCGAGGGCAATCACTGGCAGCGTGGCGATTTTCACCCCCAGGCCCATTTTCGCCATGACCGCTTCGCACAACACCGTGGACAGGTACAACGGCGCCATGAGGGCGAAGGTGACCTTGAGCGAGCGGAACTCCCACAACACCACCAGGCTGATGATCACGAACACCAGGATCAGCATGGTTTTTTCCGATTGCTGGATCGTCATGTTGGTCGCCGCTTCGATCCCCGCGTTGCCGGCGGCTTGCAGTATCTCGAAATCGCCAGTGTCGTAGCGCGCGGTGAAGGCGTTCACGGCGTCGACCACCCGGGACAGGGTTTCAGCCTTATGGTCGGCCAGGTACAGGCTGATCGGCGCGACGCTGCAGTTGGGGTCGACGAACTCGCCCGAGACACTGGAGCGGGCGTTGTTCATCACGAACTGGTCACGGGAAAACTCGGCCCATTTCGGATTGCCCTCGTTGCGCGCCAGGATGTTGAAGCGCATCGCGTTGTACAGCGATTGCACCGACTCCACGCCCGGCACTTCACGCATCTGCTGCTCGAACTGGTTGGCCAGGTCGGCGGCGGCATACCGCGAGCACTGCTCTGCCGGGGTCTTGAACATCACCACGAACACATCCGTGCTGGTGGTGTAGTGGTCGAGCAGGTAGGCGTTGTCCTGGTTGTAGCGCGATTCCGGGCGGAACTCCGGGGCGCCTTTATCCAGGTCGCCGATCTTCAGGTCCTGGCGCGCGTAATAACCGACCCCGAGTAGCATCAGGCTGACCACGATCAACGCCGTCGCACGCCGTGGCTGGACGATGCCCGCCACCCGGCGAAACACCGGCCATGAGGAGCGGCTGCGCTTGAGTTGCTGGCGCATGCCCCGAGGGCTGACGCCGACATAGGACATCAACACCGGGAGCAGGAACATCTTGGTGAAGATCGCTACGAACACGCCGATGCTCGCAGTGATCGCCAATTGCTGGATAACGCCGATGTCGATCACCAGCAAGGTGATGAAACCCACGGCATCGGCCAGCAAGGCGGTGGTGCCGGGAATGAACAGGGCGCGGAAGGTACGCCGCGATGCTTGCACGGGCGTAGCGCCCTGGCTCATTTCGCTCATCATCAGGTTGATGTTCTGTACCGCGTGGCTGATGCCGATGGCAAAGATCAGGAACGGCACCAGGATCGAATACGGATCCAGGCCAAAGCCCAACAGGCTGAGCAGGCCCAATTGGCAGGCCACCGTCAGCAGGCAGGTCAGCACCGTGACCGCCGTGCTGCGCCAGCACCGGCAATAGCCGTACAACAGCGCGCTGATCAGGCCGACGGTGAGGGCGAAGAACAACAGGATGTCCCTGGCGGCGGCGAGCAGATCGCCGATGATCTGCGCAAAACCGATCACCCGGATCGTCACGCCTTGCCCGGCGAAGTGCTCGCGCACCTGGGTTTCCAGGGCCTGGGTGAGGGCGCCGTAGTCCAGGGGCTTGCCGGTTTGCGGGTCGCGTTCGAGCAACGGCACACGGATGATCGCCGACTGAAAGTCATTGGCGACGAAGCTGCCGATCATGTTGGCGCGCTGGATGTTGCGCCGCACCTGCTCCAGCGAAGCGGCACTGCCGTCGTAGGTGTCGGGGATCACCCGGCCGGCGCGCAGGCCTTCGGTGGTCACTTCCGACCACAGGGCGTTGGGCGTCCACAAGGACTTGAGGTTGCTGCGGTCCACGCCAGGAATGTAGAAAACCTTGTCGTTGACCTCTCGCAAGGTCTCCAGGAACTCCTTGCTGATGATGTCGCCCCCGGGGTTCTGCACCAGCACCCGCAGCACGTTGCTCTGGGGGCGCAGCACGTCTTCGAACTTCAGGTAATTGGCAATGAACGGATGCCCGGTGGGAATCATCCGGGTGAAGCTGGCATCCGGCCGCAACGACAGCGCTGCAATGGCCAGTACCACCGAGGCGATTGCGAAAAAAGCCAGGACCAACAGGCGATGACCGAACAACAACCGCTCGGTGAAGCCAACGGCGCGTTGCATGGCCCCGATCCTGGTCGGTTCCTGATGGAGTGGGGCGTTCATTGAGCGTGTTCCTTGAAGGGGATCATGGGCAGTACTTGCAGGCCGGCATTGCCGACCAGCAACAGTTGGCCGGCCCGGGTTTCACTGACGTTGAGCAGTGCAGCCTTGCCCGGCGCGCGCCACTCTTCGAAGGTTTTTCCGTCGGCGCTGTACAGCAGCACCCCCGCCTGGCCGGCGAGGACCACGGCGCCCGAAGACAACTGCTTGATGCCATACAGGCTGGCTTTGACCGGCAATCGGCGGGCTGTCCAGCTGGCGCCATGGTCATTGCTGACCAGCAATGTGCCGCCGAAACCGCTGGCCATGATCTGCCCGCCGGACAGTTCAGCCAGGGCGTACAACGAGGCGTCGGTCGGCTGTTGCGTGGGCTGCCAGTGCTCGCCACCGTCGGCGCTGCGATAGAGGCGGCCGCCTTCGCCCGCCACCAGCAGGCTGCCATCGGCCAGGCCTAGGACACTGTTGAGGTGCAGGCGATCCGGGTTATCCAGGCCATTGACGGCCCGCCAGGAGGCGCCGCCGTCGTCGGTCTTGAGGAAGATGCCATAGGCACCCACCACCCAGCCTTCGCGGGCGTTGCGAAACCACAGGCCCAGCAACGGCCGCGATGGCCCCGAGGCGCTGGCGGCCTGCGCGTCGTCGAGGGCAAAGCGTGCATTGTCCAGGGCAGTTGCCAGTTGCTCGTCATCCGGGGCGGCGCTCGCGGCCTGCTCCGCGTGGTCGACTTGCGCTTGCGCCGCCTTGAGCAGCAACGGATTGACGGCCCGGCCATCGAGCTGCTTGCTCCAGGATTGGCCGCCGTCGGCACTGTGCAGGACCACGCCGTCGTGACCAACCGCCCAGCCGTTGTGGGCATCGACGAACTGCACGGCGGTCAGCAGCAGGTCGACCGGCACCTTGGCCTGTTGCACCTGTCCGCTGTTGTCGCGCAGCAATATATGGCCGGCAGCGCCGACCATGACCTGTCGATCACCGACCGCCTGGACATCGCTAAGCAGTGCATCAGTCGCCAGCGCCGTGGGTTGCGACGCACGCTCCAACCGGTCGTTGAGCATCGCGGCCTGTGCGGTGAGTGCCCCGCCCAGACCAAGCAGCAGGGCAAAAGCGGGGCGTAGGGGGAATTTGAGTGTCATGGAGCACCCTGTTTTTCTGGGGGGAATACGTCGAAACGGGCGATCAACCGGTACTGACCGCCCGACAGGCTGTGAAAGACTTAGCGGCCGCTGCGGCGCAGGGCGGCGGTGCTGAAGTCCTTGAGCTCGGCCTTGATGCCGAACTGGGCGCGTTTTTCTTCGTTTTCCAGACCCGAGACGATGTAGCGACGGGCCTGCAAGTCATAGGAAACGTCGCTGATGTGGATCGCCGAGAGCACGTCATAACGCTGCAGGCTGTGGGCTTCCTGCACGCGCCAGAGTTCGCCGCGACCGTCATACAGATCGGCGGCGAGGATTCCCCAGGTGTCTTCGTCGATGTAGAACACGCGCTTGCCGTAGATATGGCGCTGGCCAGGCTTGAGCGTGGCTTCCACCACCCAGACACGGTGCGGTTCATAGCGGATCAGATCCTGATTGAGGTGATCCGGCTGGATGATGTCGCCGTACTTGAGGGTGTGGGAGGCCAGTTTGTAGGTGTTGTAGGGCACCAACATGTCTTTCTTGCCGACCAGCTTCCAGTCATAACGATCGGGCGCGCCGTTGAACATGTCGATCATGTCGTTGGTGCGCAGGCCTTCGGAAGTCGCCACCGGCGAGTCATAGGAGATTTCCGGCGCGCGCAGCACCCGCCGCTGGCCCGGGTTGTAGGTCCAGGCGAGGCGGGTTTCAGTGGTCTGGTCGATGGGCTCGTGCACCAGGTTCTGGCTACCCGCCACGCTTTCCGGCGAAGTGACCTTGCCCAGGTAGTAATACAGGCGGTTCGGTTCCGGGTTGCCCATGGCCGACGCCATCATCACCGAGACGTCACGGCGCACCGGGGTGAACTTGCCGTTGGCCTGCACCACCATTTCGGTCGGGTAGTAGTGATAACCACCGGCCCGATAGCGAACCATGTGGTTGTAGATGGCTTCCAGACCGGTTTTCGGGATCGGGAACGGCACCGAGGTGCTCTGGTAATTGAGCATGCCGTTGCCATTGTCGGCCAGGGACACCGTGGCCGCTTCCTTGCGGATTTCGGCGTATTCGCCTTGCGGCAGAGCCGCGCTGCGATGGCTTGGATACACCTGCATCTTGAAGGTCGGGTACTTCGCCAGCATGGCCTGATAGCCGGGTGTCAGCTCGGCCTTGTACTGCGCCATGTTGGCGGCGGTCACGGTGTACAGCGGTTTTTCACTGGCGTACGGATCGACATAGTCCTGGGCCGGGTTGTAGCCGGCCGGCGCGGCGCTCAGGCCGCCGGTCCAGGCCGGGATGGTGCCACTGGCGTTGCCGGCTTTTTCTGCGCCCACGGGCGTCAGGTCAGTGCCCAGGCGGGCGATGTCCTTGGCATCGAGGGCGGCCAGTGCCTGGGCGCTGGCAACACTGATCAAGGCGCCGAGGAGGGTGAGGCGAAACAGTTTTTTAGGGTTCATGCTGAAATCTCGTGTACTAGAAGCCCATGCGCAGGCTGAGGGAGATGAAATCCTTATCGGTGGGCGCGAAAGGGGTGTTGCCAGTGCCCGACCAGGACACCTCGGCGGAGTAGTCCTGCAGGTAGTCAGCACGCAGGCCGACCGAACCCAGCAGACGGTCTTCGACGAAGTTGCCGTCGTAGGACCAACCCTGGACGTCCTGGCCAAACGCCATGAACGGCGACAGGTTGACCCCGGCGAATACGCCCGGGTAGTTCAACTGGGCACGCAGGCGATAGCCCCAGGAGAACTGCGTGGTGTAACCGTCCTTGGAGCAGGCGTACTGCTTGTATTGCTGCACCGTGACTCCGCCGGCACAGCCGGTTGCGCTGCCGGAAGCCAGGTCGCTGCCGTAGATTTCGGTCTTGTTGTAGCGACGATCCGCCTGGTCCGGCAGGTCGTGCATGTACTTCATGGCCGCTTCGCCCATCAGGTTCAGGCTGTCGGCGCCCAGCACCTGCGGGATCGACTTGATGAAACCCAGGGAAAACTGGGAAATCTTCAGGCGGTCGTAACCGTTGTAGACCGAACCCGGGGCGGCATTGATGGCGTCGTTGCCCAGGGTCAACGGCTGGCCAATGAGCGCGGCAGTGCCAGCGGCATTGCCGGCGAAGGCCGGGATCAGGTCACCGGTCGCCAGTTGCACCGGCTGGTTGGGGCGATAGCTGTACTCGCCGAACACCGAGGTGCCCCAGACGTTGGTGGAGAAACTCAAGCCGAAAATCCGGATGTCTTCAGGGAAGTCGGCAAAGTAGCTGGCGTTTTTCGCCGCGTTACCGGGGGCCAGGTTGGGATCGCGCCAACCAGCACCCGTCGGGCCGTAAAGATCGGTGTTGATGCTGGCGTAGGGCGTTCGTGAATGAATGTTCATGGCGTAGGCGCCGAACTCGGTGTCGATGGTGTCGGCGAAGTAGCGCAGCGACACACCGTACTGGCCGCTGTCGCGGGGATCGTTGTCCGGCCCGCGGGTGATGTACTGGCTGGCTGCGTAGGAGGCCGGGTCATTGGCACCGGCGCGCGGCACGCCGTAGCAACCGTCGGTGATGTAGTCGTTGCTGGAGAAGAACGTGCCGCAACCTTCCAGGGTCGAGGCCTTCCATTGCAGTTGGTAGAAGGTTTCCAGGCTCAGGTTGTCGGTCAGGCCGAGGTTGCCATAGAGCATCGGCACCGGCACCAGCGCTTCCTTGAGCTGTGCACCGGGGCGACGCAGGGCGGCGGTATCGACCGGGTTGATCGCGTTGATGCCGTTCTGGAAGAACAGGCCTTCGCCCCAGTTGACCACCTGATTACCCGCCCGGGCATTGAGCGGGTGATCGGCAATCTCGAAGTCGCCAAACACGTAGGCATCGAGCAGCGCCACACCCTGGAACCGGGCGAGGGTATCGAAGTGGCTGTCATCGAGCGTGCTGTTGGCCTGGTAACCATTGGAGGAATGGCCAAAGTCGACGTTGTGATGGTTCAGCGTGTAGTCGTACCAGGACTTGCCGCGAATGAACGCGCCGTAGTTTTTCCAGTTCAGCTCCATCTCACCGAGTACGGTGATGGGCGAGGACACCAGGTCGCCCTTGCGCCAGTTCAGTCGGCCGTCGTCGACGTTCCGCGCGCTGTTGGGGTTGAACTGTCCGGCATGGCCGCGCCCGATGCTGTCGGCGTTGGCCTGGTTGATGAAATTGCCGTTGGGGTTTTCCGCGCTCCAGATGGCGCCCACGCTGATGCTGCCGTTGGCGCGGCCAGTGACTTCTCCCCATTCAAACTCACCGGCGTGTGCCGACTGCATGACAGCCAGAGCCAGTGGCGAGAGGGCTAAAACAGTACAGGCCAGCAAGGTGCGACCACGGATTGGGGTCATAAAGATGCCCTCCTGATTTTTATTGTTGGGGGCTTGAGACAGGTGCGGTTTACCTGGTGCCTCAACGCCGGCGCTTCACGCGGTGGCGGCAAGGAGGACAAGCTGGAGGAGATGATGGATAGCGAGGCGGGGGATTTCAGCGCATATCACGCCAGGGACTTACCAAATGCTGACAGGGGGGGAGCGAGGTGTGCATCAGTGGGAGCGAGCCTGCTCGCTCCCACGGTTTTTTATTTTCCGGTCCGGTTCAATTGGCTTTCACTACGGCCGGTGGCGTCCAGTCGCCGTCGAGGGCATCGGCTTGCGGCCAGTAGGCGCGAATGTACAGTGAGAATTCGGCGCCTTTGGGCGATGGCAACCAGTTGCTTTCCTTGTCCTTGCCCGGCGATTCACTTTGCACGTAAAGGGTCAGCGAGCCGTCAGGGTTGGTTTGCAGGGATTTGTTCTTGGTGCCGATGGAATAGCGCTTGAGGTCATTCGGAGCGAAGAAGTGTTGTTCGTTGTACAGCGTCAGCGACCAGAAGCCCTTGACCGGCGGCAGCTTGCCCTTGGCGAAGGTGACGCTGTAGCCGTACTGGCCGTTGAGGCGCAGGCCGTTCTCATCCAGGTCCTGGTAGAAGTACTTGGTCTCTTTCTGCTGATTGACGAATATGTTCGAGCGCGCCACGGCGGTACGGGTGAAATAGTCGGTGCCGAACGCTGCGCCGTTGCTGACCGTGCTCCAGTAATTAGGCAATTGCAGGCCGTAGTTGCGGAACTGCAACAGCGGGTCGATGACTTCGCTGTCGGCCTTTTTCGCCTCGTCGATCATCGCGGCGCGCAGTTGCGGGTCGGCCTTGGCGATGGCACCCAGGGCGGCCATTTGCGCATAACGGGCTTCTTCGCCCGGCAATGGCTTGGCGTCCTTGAGCAGGGCCGGCAGTTCGTCGAAGAACTTCTCCGGGTCCACCCATTTGGTTTCGGCATTGCCTTCAGCAGCCTGGGCCGGGAATTTCGGTAGTTTGTTCCAGTCGCGCCGCTTGGCCTTGCCGTCGTATTGCGACAGTGGGTACATGTCGATGCCTGCCAGTGCCGGCTGCACGGCCTGGCGGTCGGCGGCGGTGTCGTCCTGGAACACCCGCGGGATCACGAACCCGGTGTTCGTGCGCGCCCGGTACACCCGCCGGATGCCAGGCGGCACCTTGCCGTTCCAGTCCGGGCCGACCAGCAGGTAGAAACCTGGCTGGGTGTTATACATTTTGCCCAGTTCGGCGAAGCTGTCCGAACGCAGGTCAACTACCTGGTACACCCAGAAGCGGCCGTTGAAGTCCGGCACTTGCAGCACCACTGGCTCAATGTCCAGGGCGATACTGCCGGCGCCATACACCACGTCCTGGTTCGGGCAGGCCACCAACCGCTCGGCCGGGTCGATGTAGTCACTGAGCATCGACAAGCGATTGATCGGCGCCACGGGCACAATGCCCCCCATCAAGCCAGGCTCGGGCAGGTTCTTGAAGGTCTGGCGGCGGTTGTAAATGTTGGCCATTGGCCAGGCCCAGAAATACGCCTCGCGCGCCATCATGCGTACGTACGGTTCGGTTACCTTGGTGCCGGCGACAGGACCGGAGACAGGGCTGGCGACGGTGGCTTCGACTGCTTTGCTCTGGGCCGCCAGCAGGGGAGTGGCGGTGAGCACACTGACGAAGGTCAGGGCAAAGAGGGCATGGTGCCGGGTCAAACGAATCATAGAGCGTCCTTACTTGATAGCAGCCACCGGATGCAGGTGAGTTGCTGAAAAGATAGCTCATGTTTGCCGCCGCAATACCTGTAGGAGCCGGCTTGCCGGCGATGGACCCACGTGCACCACGTTCATCCGGGTCACACGCGATTTCGTTAACGACCATCACCTGTAGGAGCCGGCTTGCTGGCGATGGACCCACGTGCACTGCGTTCATCCGGATCACACACGTTATCATTGACGACCATCACCTGTAGGAGCCGGCTTGCTGGCGATGGACCCACGTGCACCGAGTTCATCCGGGTCACACGCGTTATCATTGACGACCATCGCTGGCAAGCCAGCTCCTACAAGGGATCGTGCCCGCGATGGTGGTTATCAGCTCTCAAAGATGGTCCGCATCGATCACCGCCTTGGCGAACGCCTGCGGATCTTCCTGCGGCAGGTTGTGGCCGATGCCGCCGTTGATCAGGCGGAACTGGTACTTGCCGGTGAAACGCTTGGCGTAATCCTCGGGGGCCGGGTGCGGTGCGCTGTTGGCGTCCCCTTCAAGGGTAATGGTTGGCACGCTGATGGACGGCGCCGTGGCCAGTTTCTGCTCCAGCGCTTCATACTGGCTCTCGCCCTCGACCAGGCCCAGGCGCCAGCGGTAGTTGAACACGGTGATGTCGACATGATCGGGATTATCCAGTGCCTTGGCACTGCGGTCGAAGGTGGCGTCATCGAACGCCCATTTCGGCGAAGCCAATTGCCAGATCAACTTGGCGAAGTCGTGGGTGTTTCTTTCGTAACCGGCGCGACCGCGGTCAGTGGCGAAGTAGAACTGATACCACCACTGCAGTTCCGCCTTGGGTGGCAGCGGGTTCTTGCCGGCCGCCTGGTTGCCGATCAGGTAACCGCTGACCGAGACCAGCGCCTTGACCCGCTCCGGCCACAATGCCGAGACAATGTCCGCCGAACGCGCACCCCAGTCATAACCACCGAGCACCGCTTGCTTGATCTTCAGGGCATCCATGAAGTCGATGACATCACTGGCCAGCGCCGCCGGCTGGCCATTGCGCAGGGTTTTCTCGGAGAGGAAACGCGTATCGCCATAGCCGCGCGCATAGGGCATCAGCACCCGATAGCCCTTGGCGGCGAGCAATGGCGCCACTTCGTCATAGCTGTGAATGTCGTACGGCCAGCCATGCAGCAGGATCACCACCGGCCCGTTGGCCGGGCCTGTCTCGGCGTACGCCACGTCCAGCAACCCGGCGTTGACATGCTTGAGCGGGCCGAACGGCAAGGACGCGGCCTGGGTGGTGCCGGCAGGCGTCGCCGCTGGCTGCGCGGTGGCGGCCGTTTGCGCGTGGGCCGCGCCGAGCACGCCGAACAGGGTGAGCGCGAGAATCGAGGGGCCGACCAGGTGGCGGCGAGTCTTGCCGGTGTTGCTGTTGCGCAGTGCCATCTTCATGGGATGTCTCCATTACCAGCCATGGGTCAGGGGTGCGGTCTGTGCCCCTGCAAACCTTGCTTGCATTGAAACGCGGCAACGTATCCGGCCTGTGTCCAATCCGCCGGCTGGATGAAAGTCTGTGTATCGAGTTGTCGCTCCGACACACTGTGATACATAGAGATTCAGCCAGAGGCGCTTCTCAACTCGATCGTCACACATAACCCGCGCCGCGTGGTCTCGTCCGAGAAACTCAAGTGCACGCGCGCGCCCGTGCGCTCGGCGATGGCCTTGACGATGGACAAGCCTAGCCCGGAGCCTGCTTCCTCGGTGCCCACAGTGCGGTAGAACGGGTCGAACACGCGCATTTGTTCATCGCTGGCAATTCCCGGACCGCAATCCTTGACCTGCAGGATCACCGTGTCCTGCACCCGCTCCACCGACAGGTCGACACGCCCGCCGCAAGGCGTATAGCGAATCGCGTTGTCCGCCAGATTCTTCACCAGGATCAGCAGGTCCATTTCGTTGATGACGAGCTGTACGTCCGCGCTGCTTTCAACACCAATGTCGATGTTCTTGCGCTCCGCCAGGGGCAACAGGTCCTCCAGCACCCGTCGATAAACCTCAAGCACCGAGACCGTGGTCTGCGACCGCTCGGCGGTCGATTGCGCGGCGGCCAGGGCCAACAACTGATCGATCAGCTGTCTGCTGCGCTCTATGCCTCTGGACAGCGGCAGCAGGCGCTCGACGGCTTGCGTCGGCATGGGCGAGGCTTTCAGTCGCTCGGCTTGCAGCGACAGGGCGGTCATGGGTGAGCGCAGTTCGTGGGCGGCGTCGGCGATGAAGCGGCGCTGGGTTTCCATGGACTGCGCAACCCGCGCCAGCAAGCGATTGATGGCCACGACGAACGGGCGGATCTCGGTGGGCAAATGGAGTTCATCGATCGGATGCAGGGCCTGTTTGTCCCGTCGATCCATTTCATCGGAGAGGGTGGCGATGGGACGAAACAGCTTACGCACCAGATCGCCCACCACCAGCAACAGCACCGGGAACAGAATGAGAAACGGCAACAGGCTGCGCAAGGCGCTTTCGCGTGCCTCCTTGTCGCGGATGCCGGTTTCCTGGGCGACTACGATGCGTTCGCCGCGAGCGGTGGTGCGCACCAGCGCGCGAAAGTCTTCGCCAGCAATCTTCAGGGTCGACAAGCCATCTGCCAGCGTCGTGGGGAAGGGCAGTGGCATGACGTTGTCGTCGTTGTTGCCGACGGCTTTGCTGCTGTCGGCCAGATATTGCACGATGACCCTGGATTCTTCGTCGTCACCGGCGATTCTTTCAGCCGCGGGGTAGTGCAGGGTCATCTGCTGCCGATCGAACAGGATAGCCACTTGATGCAAGGTTTCATCCTGCATTTCGTGGGCCTCGTCGAGGGCCGAGGCGAACGCAAACAGGCCGGCCAGTATCGCCACGATCAGGATGGCCAGCGACAGTGCGACCGACAGCCGTAACTGGACCGAGTCGCTCAAGCGCTTTTTGAAACCATCCATCCCATACCCCTGACGTTCTTGATGACCTGGTTGCCCAGCTTGCGCCGCAGTGAATGAATCAGAAACTCCACGGCGTTGCTCTCCACTTCATTGCCCCAGCCATAGAGGCGGTCTTCGAGTTCGCTGCGCGACAGGATCGCCCCCGGACGAATCAACAGCGCCTGCAACAGGGCGAACTCGCGGCTGGACAACGGCATGTCGGGGTTGTCGGCGGTGCTGGCCAGTTTCGACACCAGGTCCAGCGTCACCACGCCGTTGTCCAGCAATGACTGGGCACTCCCGCCTTTACGGCGCAGCACGGCGCGCATACGGGCTAGCAGTTCGGCCATGTCGAAGGGTTTGAGCAAGTAGTCGTCGGCGCCACCGTCAAGGCCGCGAAGGCGGTCATCGAGACTGTCCCGTGCGGTGATGATCAGCAACGGCACCGGGTTGTTGCTGGCGCGAATGCTGTCGAGCACATCGAGCCCGTCCTTGCCCGGCAACCCGAGGTCCAGCAGTACCAGGTCGTAGGGCTGGGTCTGCAGTGCCGAGAGCGCGGTCAGGCCGTTTTTCACCCAATCGGTCGCGTAGCTCGCATCAATCAGCACGCCCTGGATGGCGTCTCCAATCATCGGGTCATCTTCGACCAGCAATATGCGCATGTCCCGCTCCGGAAAAAAAAGGCGCGGCGGTCGTGACCGTCGCGCCTGTATTGAAGCACCTGTACCGGCGTTTGTCCGCCCGGTTATTGCGTGCCTTTCATTGAATCGAAGGCTTTCATCAGTTCGTCCATGCGGGCCTTGCACTCGCTCTGTTGCGGGCTGCCGGCACGCAAGGCGTCGAGCGCACGGTCAATGGCTTTATCCAGGACATGCCAGTCGCTGGCGGCGCGAGGCTTGATCCCGGCTTCGGCCGAGTCCCAGGCGCTCTCCAGGTCCTTGATGCGGGCTTTCGCGCCGGGCAGGTCGTTTTTATCGACGAGCGCGGCAACGTCGGCGGCGATGGTGCGGAATTCGGAGAGATCGCCCAGTTTCGAACCGGACTGGGTTTGAGCACTCATCGCTGCGGAGGACGAACCTGCAGCGGGCTTGTCGGCCGGTTTCGAGCAGCCGGCAGCGATGCTGAGCAGAAAGATCGACGAGACAATGGCGACGTGGCGAATGATGTTTTGAAAAAGGCGCATGACGATTCCTTGATGGACTATTGAAAGGTTATTCAGTGACGGATTTGCGGTTGCCGACGCTGATCTGCGCGACCGCCACCAGCAGGACGATGACGCACAGGAAGATCGCGCTGGTCCAGGTGGCGCCCATGCCGAGGCCACCGTAAGTCTTGGATTGGGTCAGCAAATCGCCGAGCGAGGCCCCGAACGGCCGGGTCAGGATGTAGGCGATCCAGAAGGACAGCACCACGTTGGCTCCCAGGCGCCAGGCCACCAGGGTCGCGGCGAGCAGTGCGGCGAAAATCACGGCACCGAGGGTGAAGCCCAGACCCAGTGCTTCGGTGGCCAGGTCACCGGCGGCCGTACCGAGGGCAAAGGTGCAGAGCACGGTCGTCCAGTAGAACCATTCCCGTCGTGGCGTGACGATCTCGCGGATCGACAGGTTGTGTTCCATCCGGTACCAGAGCAGAAAATTGAGTGCCAGCAGGACAGAAAACACGGCGGTGCTGGTGTACAGGCTGACGTCGAGAACGTCGGTCAGGATATCGGTGAGCTGGGTCCCGACGATGCTCACCAGCACTACGGTCAGCCAGTAGATCCAGGGCGAACAGGCGGTCTTGCGCATCTGTATGAACAGTGCGATGGCCAGCAATGTCGCCATGCCGAGGCTGGTCCAGCCCAGGCCGAGGCCGGCATCGACAGCGAGGAAGTCCGCGCCGGTTTCACCCACCGTCGTGGACAAGATCTTGATCACCCAGAATGACAACGTCACCTCGGGTACTTTGTTGAGCCATCCGGCTGTAATGGGTTTCATGGGCGGGTTGCCTCTCCTGTGCAGCGCCAAATTTTGCGCAAGGGAGACGATACGGCTCGAAACTTAGCTGAGACTGAGCAGGCGTTGATGTCTTTCACGACGTCTTGACTTCAGGGGCGCAAAACTTGCTTTATTGCGAACCTTGACGTGGATGACTATGGACGATGTTTCTACTACGCAGTGGCGCAATCGAGGGCTACAGCACCCTGGTGTCCCAACTCGGGCAGAACCCGGTGAACCTGCTGCGTGACGCCGGGATGGTCGTGGCCCAATTGCGCCAACCCAACAGCTACCTGTCCTACGAGAAGACCGCCGACTTGCTCGATGAGACCGCGCGTCAATGCCAGGAGCCGCTGTTCGCGTTGCGCCTGGCGTCGCGCCAGAACCTGTTGGCGATTGGCGACGTTGCGCTATCTGGCAGCCGGCAGCCGACGGTGGGGGACGCGTTGAGCTTTGCCCGGCAATACCTGTATTTGCACGCCAGCGGGTTGCACCTGGAGATAGGCCAGCGGGGAGAGCGCGCCGAGATCCGCTTGAGTTTCGACTTCAGCAATGACAGCGGTCTGCTGCAGCTGAGCCAGCTCAGCGCGGCGCAACTGTTCAACGCGGTGAAAATCCTCGCCGGGGCCGATAGCCCGCAGATCCGCCTGCATCTGCAACAAGGCGCGGCGAAAAGCGCCCTGTGGCAGGCGACAGGGGTCTACGGCAGGCTGCGTTTCGACAGCACCTTCGACGGCATCAGTTTTCCACTTGAATTCCTCAAGCGCTCACCGCAGGCCAATGAAGAGCTGATGCGCGAACACCTGCTGCATCGCATGCAACTGCTCAAGAACCAGTACCCGGACAACCTCAAGGCGCAAGTCTGCCATCTGATCGGCGGTCTCCTGCACACGGGCGAGTGCAGTATCGAGGCGGTCAGCAACTCACTGGGCTTGCAACCACGGGTCCTGCAAAAACGCCTGCAGGCCGAAGGCAGCCGTTTCAGTCAGTTGCTGCAGGAGACCCGTCTGGAAATCGCCAAGCAGAACCTGTTGCGGGACAAAACCAGCATCACCGATCTGGCGTTGAACCTGGGTTACGCCGATGTCTCGGTGTTCAGTCGACATTTCAAGCAGTGGACCGGGTTTTCTCCGAGAAACTGGCGGGGCCAACATACATCCGAAGACTGATCATTGGGCGGTCACCTGGGCGCAGAGTTTTTTCAGCTGTTCGGCCAGGTCGATCACCCGGCGTGGGGCGTCGGGGCGCAGGTGCAGGGCGATTTCCAGTGGCGCCAGTTCGGGGAAGGATTGGGCTGTACCCAAGCGTCGGTGGCCGGGCAGGGCCAGTCGCGCCGGGAGCACGCTGACGCCGAGACCATCGGCAACCGCCGAGCGTACGCTCGCCAGGCTCGCGCTGCTGTAGCCGATGCTCCAGCGTCGGCCGGCGCTCTCGAGCGCGTGGATCATTTCATCGCGATACAAGCCGCCAACCGGAAACACCACCAATGGCAGCGGGTCGCGTTCGTAGGTCGGCTCGTTGAGGCTGTCGAACCAGGCGAGCGGTTCGGGCCAGGCGGCGTGCCCCACGACCTGTCCCGGGCGCTGCTTGACCAGCACCAGGTCGTAGTCGCCGGCACTGAATTGCTGCCAGAGCGTGTTGCTCAGCCCGCTGCTGATTTCCAGCCTTATCGACGGATTCGCGCGTGCGAAGGCGCCCAGCGTCGGCGTCAGCAAGTCTGAGGCAAAGTCTTCCGGCACGCCGATGTGCAATTCGCCCTGTGCGTGGCCTTTGCGAAATTCTTCGACGACTTCTTCCATCAGCCCCAGGAGCCGGCGCGCATAACCGAGCAGGCGTTCGCCGTCCTCGGTGGTGCCGACGTAGCGCCCGTTGCGGTTGACCAGCTCGCAGCCGAGTTGCTCCTCGAGCCGCTTCAACTGTTGGCTGATGGTCGACTGGCTGAGGTGCACGCGCTCGCCGGCGCGGGTGAAGCTGCCGCTCTCGACCACCGCGACGAAACTCTTGAGCAGCAACGGATCGATCAGTGCCGAAGTCATTACATTCCCCACTAATAGTCATTCGATCATTTCATTTCCGAATAATAGCACCTGCTTTTAATCTTTAAGAACAGCCGCTGATGCGGACTTCTTGACCAGAATGACCAGGGTAAATGTGATGACCACTGACGTGACTGACCGCGGATCGGCTTGCATCGCTACGCACGTGCCGCGCGCTGGTGAGGTGTCCCTGGTCGCACTGGTGCTGCTGGTGTTGCTGGGCTTGAACCTGCGGCCATTTCTGACTTCGGTAGGGCCGGTGCTCGACCTGGTGCGCGCCGACATTGGCCTCGATTTTCGCGCCGCCGCGATGCTGACCACCTTGCCCTTCGTGCTGATGGGCCTGATTGCCTTTATTGGCATCGGTGTCGCACGGCGCTTCGGCGAGAAGCGCGCGCTGGCCGGCGCTTTGTTGCTGTTGATGCTCGGTTGCGCGTCGCGCGCCGTGGTCAAGGACGGGGCACAGTTGATCATTGGCGCCGGTATCGCCGGCACCGGCGTGGCGGTGATCCAGGCCTTGATACCGGGTGTCGCCAAGCGCTGGTTTCCTGAACGGATTGCGATGGTGATGGGGCTCTACTCGGCGGCATTGGTCGGCGGCGGGGCGCTAGGCTCGCTGGCCAGCACCTGGCTGCATGCGTATGGCGGCTGGAGGCTGGGGCTTTCCGTCTGGGCGTTGCCAGCGCTTGCGGTGTTTTTGCTTTGGCTGGTGTGTGCACCACGCAATGCGCCGATTGCCGCTGGCGGACCGGCACCGATCAAGACCTTCAGCTTCTTCAAGAATCGCCGCGCGTGGCAGTTGGCCGCCTACTTCGGACTCACCAACAGCGGCTACTCAAGCCTGGTGGCCTGGCTGCCGTCCTTCTACCAGCAGCAGAACATGAGCCTGCAAGCCTCGGGCAACCTGCTCGCGTGGCTGGCGATGTTCCAGGCGACGGCGGCGTTCGCCATGCCGATGCTCGCCCGCCGCAGCATTGACCGGCGCGCTGCCCTGTGGCTGACGATAGCGCTGCAGGCCGTGGGTTTCGCCGGCTTCGCGCTGGCCCCCAACGCCGCACCGTGGTTGTGGGTCGCATCGGCCGGTTTCGGCCTTGGCGGGTTCTTTTCGCTCAGCCTGATTGTCAGCCTCGACCACTTGCCCGGCGCGCAGGCGGCCGGGACCTTGGCGGCTTTCGTCCAAGGCATCGGGTTTGTGCTCGCCTCGACTGCTCCCTGGTTGATCGGCTGGCTGCGCGACTCCGGTGCCAGCTTCACCACCGGCTGGTGGCTGCACCTCGGGGTGCTCGCCGTGATGGCGGTGCTGACCTTCACGTTCTCCCCGGCGAGCTACCGACGCAGCATGCAAACGTTGTGACCTAGGTTAAACAATACAAATACAAAAAACCAAACAGAACTGGCCACCCTTAAACGCCAGTACCACTGTGCCTACGGAGATTGATATGAAGAAGTTAGCCGTTTCAGTTGTTCTCGCGTTGGCCGCCAGCGGCGTCTATGCGAAAGACTTGCAAGTCATTCGCTTTGGCGTTGACCCCACTTACGCCCCGTTCGAGTCGAAAGCGCCCGATGGCTCGCTTGTGGGTTTCGATATCGATCTGGGCAATGCGATCTGCGAAAAGTTGAAGGTCAAATGTGTATGGGTCGAGAACGCCTTCGACGGCATCATCCCGGCGCTGAAAGCCAAGAAGTTCGACGGCATTCTTTCTTCCATGAGCGTGACCGAGAAACGCCAGGCGCAAATCGCCTTCTCCGACAAGATCAGTAATGTCCTGCCGCGTCTGCTGGCGAAAAAAGGCTCGGATCTGCTGCCAACGCCCGAATCCCTTCAAGGCAAGCGGGTAGGGATCGAGCAGGGCTCGACGTCGGAAACCTATGCCCGGGCTTATTGGGCGCCCAAGGGCGTCACCGTCATGACCTACCAGAACCAGGACATGGTTTACCAGGACTTGATGGCCGGCCGCCTGGATGCAGCGCTGCAATCTTCCGTGCAGGCCGACCTGGGCTTCCTGAAAACCCAGAACGGTCGTGATTTCGCCTTTGCCGGCCCGGAGATACGCGACCCGAAAACCCTCGGCGTGGGTGCGGGAATCGGTTTGCGCAAGGATGACAATGAACTTCGCGAACAGATCAACGGGGCGCTGGCCGAGATCATCAAGGACGGCACTTACCAGACCATCTCCGACAAATACTTCTCCTTTGATGTGTACAACTGATTGATTTCAAGTTGCAGGCAGTGAGCCTTCGAACACGTTGCGAATCCAGGCTTTTGCGGCATTCAAAAACAAGAACAACACAATTGAAAAAGATAGCCGGCACTGGCTGGGCTATCGAACTCAAGGAGAATGCAATGTCCTTGGTAGACTATGGGCCGCTGATCGCAAGCGGCACCTGGATGACACTGAAGCTGGCCATGTTATCGCTGCTGACCGCAGTAGTGATCGGTCTGGCAGGCGCCAGCTCCAAGTTGTCAGGCAATCGGTGGCTGCGCAATGTCGCCACCCTCTATACCACGCTGATACGCAGTGTTCCGGATCTGGTGACCATGCTGTTGCTGTTCTACAGCATCCAGATTGTCCTCAATCAGGTCACCGAAGGGCTTGGAATGGATCAGATCGATATCGATCCCTTTCTTGCCGGTGTAGCGACGCTGGGGTTTATCTACGGCGCCTACTTCACCGAAACCTTTCGCGGTGCTTTCCAGGCGGTCCCGCGTGGCCAGACAGAGGCCGCCATGGCCTATGGCCTGAGCCCATGGCAGGCGTTCTACCGGATTCTGTTCCCGCAAATGATGCGTTTTGCCTTGCCCGGCATTGCCAACAACTGGCAGGTGATGATCAAGGCGACCGCGCTGGTGTCCATCATCGGTCTGTCCGATATCGTCAGGGCCACCCAGGACGCCGGGAAAAGCTCCATGCAGCTGTTCTATTTCACCGTGATCGGTGCGCTGATCTACCTGTTCATTACCACTGTCTCGAACGGCGTCTTGATCTGGCTCAAGCACCATTACTCCGTCGGTGTTCGGGAGGCTGAACTGTGATTGAGATTATCCAGGAATACTGGCAAGCGTATTTGTGGTCGGACGGCGCCAACTTTTCCGGCCTGGCAATAACCCTGTGGCTGCTGGTGCTGTCGATCGCGATCGGGTTCGTGCTGTCGGTGCCGCTGGCCGTGGCCCGCGTATCAAAAAACCGCTTTGTCCGGCTTCCGGTCTGGTTCTACACCTATGTGTTTCGTGGCACGCCGCTCTATATACAGCTGTTGATCATCTACACCGGTGTCTACAGCCTGAGCGTGGTGCGCGAGCACGAATTCCTCGACATGTTCTTTCGCGAAGGCTTCAACTGCACGGTGCTGGCGTTCGCGCTCAATACCTGCGCCTACACCACGGAGGTCTTCGCTGGCGCGATCAGGTCGGTGCCGTACGGCGAAGTAGAGGCGGCCCGGGCCTTCGGCCTGTCGAGGTTCAACCTGTACCGGCGCATCATCCTGCCCTCGGCGCTGCGTCGCGCACTGCCGTACTACAGCAACGAGGTGATCATGATGCTGCATTCAACCTCTGTGGCATTCACCGCCACGGTTCCCGACCTGCTGAAGGTCGCCCGCGACGTCAACTCGGCGACCTATGCGTCGTTCGAGGCTTTCTTCATCGCTGCACTGTTGTACGCGGCGATTGCGCTCTCGCTTGTCTGGCTATTTCGTCGCGGTGAAACCCGCTGGCTGGCCTTCCTGAAACCACAGGCCGCCTGAAGGCCGCATACGCAAGGTCAAAACCATGTACAAACTGACCGTAGACGATCTGTACAAGAACTATGGCAACCACGAAGTGCTCAAGGGCGTGTCGATCAAGGCCAAGGCCGGCGATGTGATCAGCATTATCGGCTCCTCGGGTTCGGGCAAGAGTACGTTCTTGCGTTGCATCAACTTCCTCGAACAGCCGTGTGCCGGGCGAATTACCGTGAACGCCGAGGAAATCCGCACCGAGAAGGACAGGAACGGCGGGCTGCGGGTGGCCAACCAGAAGCAGCTGCAAAGCATGCGCACCAAGCTGTCCATGGTGTTCCAGCACTTCAACCTGTGGGCGCACATGACCGTGCTGGAAAACGTCATCGAGGCGCCGATGCATGCGCTGGGCCTTAGCCGCGAAGTGGCGGTGGCCCGCGCCCGCAAGTACCTGGCCAAAGTCGGCCTGCCGGCCAGCATGGAGGATAAGTATCCGTCGCACCTGTCCGGCGGCCAGCAGCAGCGCGTGGCCATCGCCCGAGCCCTGGCGATGGAGCCGGAAGTGATGCTGTTCGACGAGCCGACCTCGGCGCTCGACCCCGAGCTGGTCGGCGAGGTGTTGAAGGTGATGCAGGCCCTGGCCGAAGAGGGCCGGACCATGGTGGTGGTGACGCACGAAATGGCCTTTGCCCGCGAAGTGTCCAACCACGTGATCTTCCTGCACCAGGGCAAGATCGAGGAAGAGGGCAACCCGGAGCAACTGTTCAAGCACACCAGGAGTGAGCGCCTCAAGCAGTTCCTGGCCGGCAACTTGAAATAGCCCTTGCGGTGATTCCGTAAACAGAGCCCCTGTCGGTTATCGTGCGACAGGGGCTTGCTCGAAAGTTTGATGAGGTTCCAATGATCCAATCGTTCTGGTTGCGTAATGTCCGCCCCTATGGCGGCGAAATGGAAGACCTGCAGATTGTCGACGGTCGTATCGGCGACCGTCAGCCAGCCGGTGGCAATCCGGTTGCCGGGCCTGACCTTGACGGGCAAGGTCAACTGCTCGTGCCGTCGCTGGTGGAAAGCCACATCCATCTGGACAAGACCCTGTGGGGCCAACCGTGGCGGCCGCACAGTGCCGGTCCGAACCTCAAGGCGCGCATAGCGAACGAACGGCAAATCCTGCGTGAGCTCACATCGCCCATTGCCGAGCGGGCGGGTGCCCTGCTGGAGCAATGCATCGCGCGCGGCTCGCTGACGTTCCGTTGTCATGTAGACGCCGATCCGGAGCTGGGTATCGAGCATGTGCAAGCCATGCTGGAGCTGCGCGAGCGCTACGCCGACCTGGTCGATATCGAGTTCGTCACCTTCCCTCAGGTTGGCCTGGTCAACCGCCCCGGGGTTGAAGCATTGATGCGCGAAGCCCTGGAGCTTGGGGTCGAGGTGGTAGGGGGGCTGGACCCCTGCGGCATAGACAACGATCCGATTGCGCACCTGTCGATCCTCTTCGAGCTGGCGGACAGGTTTGATCGCGGTATCGACATCCACCTGCATGACGGTGGGGAACTGGGGCTCTGGCAGATTGCCCGGATCATTGACTTCACCGAGCGCTATCAGCGTCAGGGGCGGGTGATGATCAGCCATGCCTTTTGCCTGGGCATGAAAGACTGGGCCCAGGTACTGCCGTTGGCTGAGCGCCTGGCTGCCAACCGGATTTCAATCATGACCACGGCGCCTTCCGATATTGCCATACCGCCCTTTGCAGAACTGCTCTCGGCGGGGGTAAACGTCTGCCTCGGTTCCGATGGCATTCGCGACGCCTGGACCCCGATGGGCAACGGCGACATGCTCGAGCGCGCGATGCTGCTCGCATTGCGTTGCGGCATGCGCACCGACCCTGAAATCGGCACGGCGTTCGAAGCCGCCGCCAGCAACGGCGCCCGGGCACTTGGGCGCAGTGATTACGGATTGGCAACGGGGCAATCCGCCAACCTGTTGTTGCTGCCTGCAGAGACGCTGGGTGAAGCCGTCGTGGCGCGTCCACTGGCGCGCACGGTGATCAGCCGCGGAGTTGTCGTGGCGAAAAATGGCCATCTGCTGCGGAGCCGCTTGTGACTCAACCTACGCTCACCAAAGTAGACCTGTTGATCGAGCACGGCGTGGTCATCACCGTGGACGAACAACGCCGGGTCATCAACGACGGCGCAGTAGCCGTGCTCGGCAACCGCATCGTCGCGGTGGGGCGCACGGATGAACTGCGGGCGCGCTTCACTGCTGACAAAGTCATCGATGCACGCAACAAGGCGGTGCTCCCGGGCTTGATCGACAGCCACGCCCATGCCGGCCATGCCATGCTGAAAACCATCGGCGGCGGGCAGGGCGATGCCTGGATGGACGCTTGCCAGGCCATCTACACCTCGGCCTCTGGCGTCGAATTCTGGGAGGCCGATGCCAGGTTGTCGGCGCTGGAACGGCTCAAATGCGGCACCACCACTGGCGTATCGCTGCTGGGCGGAGGCGATTCGATCATGCGCGTCGACGACCCGGTCTACGCGCAACGCCATGCCCGGGCCATCGCCGAAATCGGTACCCGCTCGGTGGTCGCGGTCGGGCCGTCGCGGGCGCCAGGGCCGCATACTTACCTGGACTGGTCGAGCGAACCGCCGACTCGGCGCGACGTCAGTTTCGAGACCATGTTCGAGACCTGCGAAGAAATCGCCAGGAGCTGCGACGGCATGGGTGACGGCCGGGTGCGCATTGCCATCACCTTGCCGGTGTACGCGCCACAATACGAGCCCGGCCATCTTCAGTTGGCTCCGCTGTTTCGCCAGCAAGCACAGGACTACCTGGCGCTGGCCCAGCGCCATAGCCTCACGTTCACCCAGGATGGCCACCGCGCCGGTACCCTGGCGCTTGCGCATCGTGAACTGGGGCTGCTCGGCCCGACATCCTTCATGTCGCACTGCATTGACCTGACCGAGGAAGACATCGCCCTGTGCCGAGAGACACAGACCAAGATCGTGCACAACCCGAGCGCCATCATGTCGATCCTGGGTCGCTGCCCGGTACCGGAACTGATCGAGGCCAATGTAACCGTCGCCATCGGGTCAGACGGCGCGGCCCCGGACCGTGGTTATGACATGTTCCGCCACATGTTCCAGTGCATGCACTACCACCGCCGGCATTTCCGCGACCCGGACATCCTGCCCCAGGGCAAGGTGCTGGAAATGGTCACTATCGACGCCGCCAAGGCACTGTCGATGGACCATGAGATCGGCTCGCTGGAAGTCGGCAAGAAAGCCGACATCATTCTGATCGACCTGTACAAGCCACACCTGATGCCGATGAACATGCCGGTCCACCGTGTCACTTGCTTCGCCAACGGCGCGGACGTGTGTACCACCATCGTCGATGGCAAGATCCTGATGGAGGACTACACCGTACACGCCGTCGACGAAGCGGCGGTACTGGCGGCGGTGCAGGAGGAGTCGGAACGCATGCTCGACCGCAGCGGCCTGCGCCATCTGACCGAAGAATCGCAAAACCTCTGGCGCACGGCCCGCTATCACCCGGCCCTGTAGGCGCGAGCCTGCTCGCGAGGGTCGTTAACGATAACGCGTGTAACCTGGATAAACGCGGCGCACTTGAGTCCATCGCCAGCAAGCCGGCTCCTACAGTTTGGCGTTCACATCATTTCGACCAGGACATGGTTCCTTGTAGGAGCGAGCCTGCTCGCGAGGGTCGTTAACGATAACGCGTGTAACCTGGATAAACGCGGCGCTCTGGAATCCATCGCCAGCAAGCCGGCTCCTACAGAGGGTCGCGTTGAACCTGTAGGAGCTGGCTTGCCAGCGATGGTCGTTAACGATGACGCGTGTAACCTGGATAAACGCGGCGCACTGGAGCCCATCGCCAGCAAGCCGGCTCCTACAGAGGGTCGCGTTGAACCTGTAGGAGCTGGCTTGCCAGCGATGGTCGTTAACGATGACGCGTGTAACCTGGATAAACGCGGCGCACTGGAGCCCATCGCCAGCAAGCCGGCTCCTACAGGGGATCGCGTTGGAGCTGGAGGAGGTGGCTTGCTGGCGAATCGATTACCCGAGCGACGCCACGCTGTTGAGCAGTGTCTTGACCAATTGCGCCTGGCGGGTGGCGCCGGTCTTGGCGAACACGCCGCGCAGATGGGCGCGCACCGTGTTGCGAGAAACCCCGAGTGCATGGGCTGTTTCATCGAGGGTTTGCCCGTCCATGACGAGCATGGCCACTTCCGTTTCTGTCGGCGTCAGCTGGAACAGGCTACGCAGCAGGTTGCGCGATGCCTGGGGTGAGTCCGCCGGGTCGCGGATGAACACCACTACGGCTGGCCGTCGCGCGCCGTTGCGGGCTTGATAGCTCATGGGGATGGGCCGCAGCAGTAGATTGAGTGGCATCTCGCCGCTTGGCCGGGTCAGGGCCAACACCTCGATGTCATCGAGACCACGCTGGCGTTGTTTCAACACTGCCTGGATGGCTTGCTGCACACTGCGGTTCTGCTGGCTGGTGAAGGCACAAAGCTTGTCGTGCCGGCATTCCAGGCCGTCACGACTGTCGAACAGTCGCTGGGCGGCGCGGTTGCAGCGCATCATTCGACCGTCTTCGTCGAGGATCGCCGTGCCCACCATCAGACGGTCAATGGTCGCGGCATAGAGTTGGCGTTCGGAGTCCAGTTGCTCTACCGCCGAATGCAGGTCCACCGCTTGTTGCAGGTGCGGCAAAAGCAGACGAATCAGGGCAATTTCTGCTGTATCGAAGTCTCGGCTGGCGTGGTTGCGGCAAGCGAACAAGGCGCAGTGCATGCCCGTGGGCGTGTGCATGTTGGCGACCAGAACATGGCGCAGATCCAGTGGTTGCAGATAGTTACGGTAGAAGTCGTGGGCGAGCCAGGCATCGCTGCCGAGTACCTGATCGGCACTGGCCACCTGGTCCACAGGCCAGTCGATGAAGGGGCAGATTGCGTAGTACTGCTCGCTGTAGAACGGCTCACCAGGCAGCTGGGGCCCATGAATCGAAGCATTGACGATCAGCCCTGGCCGTTCATGGTCGGGGTTGCGCAGCACCAGGGTGAAGAAGCTGGCCTCGAAACGCTGGCGCAGGTTTTCCAGCAGGCCGGACCAGGGTGTGGACTCCAGGGGGCCTTGATAGACCAGGGCGAGCAGGCTGCTGAGCTCTGAAGAGGGAATGTCGGTATTTGGAGGAAGGTCCTTGCAGACCGGAAAAGGGAGGGTCATGTATGCGCCTCACTACTGCTTGTTTTTGTCATTCGAGTATTGATCGCGTCCCTGGCGGGAAAATCGTCCGTTTGGCTTAGGCAGCTTGCCGGGCTATGTGATAGAGGCAGCGCTACACCGTTACATGCCGGTATAGCGCTGTGCTCATTGGCTTTACAGTGCCAGCAGCGCCTCGACGATACGTTCGGCGGCAACCTCGGCCGACTCATTCTGGGTATCGATATGGATGTCCGGCGCTACGGGCGGCTCATAGGGCGAGTCGATCCCGGTGAAGTTTTTCAACTCACCGCGCCGGGCTTTCTGGTACAGCCCCTTGGGATCGCGCTGTTCGGCCAGGGCCAGCGGCGCATCGACGAAAATTTCAAGGAAATTACCGTCTCCCGCCAGGCGCCGTGCCATCTCGCGCTCGGCACGGAAAGGCGAGATGAACGACACCAGGGTGATCAGACCGGCATCGAGCATCAGCTTCGCCACTTCCGAGACCCGGCGGATGTTCTCCACCCGGTCGGCTTCAGTGAAACCCAGGTCGCGATTCAAGCCATGGCGAACATTGTCGCCATCGAGCAGGTAAGTGTGCCGGCCGAGGGTATGCAGCTTGCGTTCCACCAGGTTGGCGATGGTCGACTTGCCTGCGCCGGATAATCCGGTGAACCACAGGATTCGCGGTGACTGCCCCTTGAGCGTCGCATGGGCTTCGCGGTTCACGTCGATGGCCTGCCAGTGCACGTTCTGCGCGCGACGCAAGGCAAAGTGCAGCATGCCGGCGCCGACCGTGCGGTTGCTCAAACGATCGATAATGATGAAGCCACCCGTATCGCGGTTGTCGGCGTAAGCATCGAAGGCGATCGGCCGGTCCAGGTGCAGGTTGCACACGCCGATACCGTTCAGCTCCAGGGTTTTCGCAGCCAGGTGTTCCAGACTGTTCACGTCAACCCGGTGCTTGAGGTTGGCGCAGCTCATGCTGACGGTCCGGCAGCCGATCTTCATCAGGTAAGGCCGCCCGGGCAGCATCGGCTCTTCGTCCATCCACACCAGCGTCGCTTCAAACTGGTCGGCAACGGCCGGCGGAGCATCGGCCAGCGCAATCAAGTCGCCGCGGCTGATATCGATTTCGTCCTTGAGGGTCAGGGTGACGGCCTGGCCGCAAACGGCTTGCTGCTGTTGCCCGGCGCTGCCGAGGATTGCAGTGACTTCACTCTGCTGTCCCGAGGGCAGCACGCGGATACGATCACCGACGCTGACGCTGCCGGCCGCGACATTGCCGCAATAACCACGAAAATCGAGGTTCGGCCGATTCACCCATTGTACGGGCAGGCGGAACGCGGCCGAGACTTGTCGAGCCTGCTCAAGGGGGACGTTTTCCAGATGCTGGAGCAAGGTCGGCCCCTGGTACCAGGGTGTATTCGGGCTGGCTTCAAGCATGTTGTCGCCACGTAGCGCAGAGAGCGGGATGCACTGGATGTCATGCAAGCCAATCTGCGTGGCGAACGCGCGATAATCCGCTTCGATGCGTTCGAACACCGCCTGGGAATAGTCCACCAGGTCCAGCTTGTTGATGGCGACCACGACCTTGCGGATGCCCAGCAGGGACACCAGGTAACTGTGTCGACGGGTCTGGGTGAGTATGCCCTGGCGGGCATCGATGAGGATCACCGCGAGGTCGGCAGTCGAGGCGCCAGTGACCATGTTGCGCGTGTATTGCTCGTGGCCGGGGGTGTCGGCGACGATGAACTTGCGCTTGTCGGTGGCGAAGAAACGGTAGGCCACATCGATGGTGATGCCTTGCTCGCGCTCAGCGCTCAAGCCATCGACCAACAGGGCGAAATCCAGTTCGTCACCCTGGGTGCCGAGTTTTTTCGAGTCGGCTTCCAGTTGACCCAACTGGTCCTCGAACAGCACCTTGGACTCATAGAGCAGGCGGCCAATCAGGGTGCTTTTGCCATCGTCGACACTGCCACAGGTAATGAAACGCAGCAGCTGCTTGTTCTGTTGCTGTTGCAGATAGGGCGTCAGTTCGTCATTGAAGGTTTCGTTCAGCGCGCTCATCAGAAATACCCCTCTTGCTTCTTTTTCTCCATGGAACCGGCCGAATCGCTGTCGATCAGTCGACCCTGGCGTTCAGAGGTACGGCTGACCAGCATTTCGCCAATGATCGCCGGCAGGTTGTCGGCGTCGCTGTCGATGGCGCCGGTCAGCGGGTAACAGCCGAGCGTGCGGAAACGCACCTTGCGCATTTGCGGGGTTTCGCCCGGCTTGAGCGGCAGTCGCTCGTCGTCGACCATGATCAGCGTGCCGTCGCGCTGCACGACAGGCCGCTCCTTGGCGAAATACAGCGGCACGATGGGGATCTGTTCGAGGTAGATGTACTGCCAGATATCCAGCTCGGTCCAGTTCGACAAGGGGAATACCCGCAGGCTTTCGCCCTTGCGCTTGCGGGTGTTGTACAAGCGCCAAAGCTCGGGACGCTGTTGCTTGGGGTCCCAGCGATGCTGTTCGGAGCGCAGGGAGAACATGCGTTCCTTGGCCCGCGACTTCTCTTCGTCACGGCGGGCACCGCCGAAAGCCGCGTCGAAACCATAGTGGTCCAGGGCCTGCTTCAGACCTTGGGTCTTCCACACGTCGGTGTGCAGGGCCGAGCCGTGGGTAAAAGGATCGATGGCCTTTTCCACGCCCTCGGGATTGATATGCACCAGCAATTCCAGGCCCAGGCGTGCAGCGGTCTGGTCGCGGAAAGCGATCATTTCGCGAAACTTCCAGGTGGTGTCCACGTGCAGCAAGGGGAAGGGCGGTTTGCCTGGAGCGAAGGCTTTCATCGCCAGGTGCAGCATGACGGCGCTGTCCTTGCCGATGGAGTAAAGCATCACCGGGTTTTCACATTCGGCGACCACTTCGCGGATGATCTGGATGCTTTCCGCTTCCAGCCATTGCAGATGAGTCAACATCGGATACCTCCTCGAGTTCTGCCGGGTTGGGCTCCGGCTGGACGTCACGGTAGGTAAAGCGCAACTGGCGCTTCTTCGTCTGCTCGGACGAAGAGGGCGACAGCGGCTGAAGGTCACGCGACGGACGCGTAAAGCGACTCGGCACGGACCTTGAGGGCCAGGGCAACGGCGTCGAAGCCCTGTTGCACCCAGGGGCCATGGTTGGCCATGACCTGGTCAGCGGTCGCGCCAAGGAACTGGTCGGTGGTGTGGTAGCGGCAACTGTTCGCGCCGGTGCGTTCGATCAGTTGCTCGCGCCGGGCAGCGTCGGGATTGTCGGCGTTGGCGTACATCTCCCAGGCGAGTAACCGGTGGGGCTCGAAGTCCGCCAGGTACTCGATCACGTGCAGCAGCTCACCTGGCCGGCGAGGATCGGGCAGGAACAGATTGACCGCTTCGCCCAATTGCAGGCTCGACTCGACCTTGACGGTGTACGGGTTCCACTGCGGATAACAGGCAAGGTCGATCAGTATCGACCAGACAAGTTCGGCCGGGGCGGCGATGTCCACGGTCACTGAACGGACCAGGTTTTTCTCTGCGGTCATGGGTAACTCCTCTGAGGATGACTGCGCGCCGCGAACAGCGGCGCGAACAAGCCTTGGGCTCAGGCGCGATCCTCGCCGCTCAGGGTCAGACCGATCCTCGTCCAGGCGGACTAGGCGGGCACTTAGTCCGCTCGGACGAAGAACCGGCAAGCGGGTACTCCCTAAGGTCACTGGCAGCGGCGGGATGTCCGCCGACAGAGGAGAGCGACATGGTTACAGACAGGATCGATCAGGAGGTTCTCAGCGGTGAGAGCTGGAACCTCTTTTGCGAGCAGTTGCGCCGCAGTGGCGAGCAGATACTGCGCCGCGAAGCGCCGGCCGATGCGCAGACCCGTGCCGAAGGCTTTCGCTATCTCACCCGGTTACTGCGGATTGCCCTGGAAATGCACCTGGAATTTGCCGATCCGGACTTCCCGGGCTTCATCACCCCGTCCCATGAAACGGCGAAAATTGGCGCTGACAACCCCGACAATTTGTATAGCTATGCACGCCTGAACGGCGAGCATGAGTACCGGGTCAGCGGTCACCGTGGCAGCGTTGCCTACCTCAGTTTCGGCTCCCAGAAAGGGGGTTACGAGACGGATGGCAAGATGATCCAGACCGGTTTCCTCGATGCCGGGCTACTGGCGCTGGATGCCGAGGGCAACTTCGAAATCATCCTCAGCCAGCGCCCGCCGGCCCAAGGCAACTGGCTGCGACTGGAGCCGCAAAGCAATGCCCTGATCGTGCGCCAGACGTTTCTCGACCGCAGCACCGAGCAACCGGCACAACTGCGAATAGAGCGCCTGAATGCCGGGCAGACACCCGAACCGCTGACTGCGCCGCGCTTGCAGCAAAGCCTGCAAAGGGTGGGCAGTTTCGTCGAGAACACCGCCCGATTGTTTGCCGATTGGGCCCAGGGTTACCAGGCGCACCCCAATCAACTCCCGGCCGCCGACCAGGCGCTGTGCCAGTCGGTGGGGGGCGACCCGAACATCTTCTATTACCACTCCTACTGGGCCCTGGCCGCAGACGAGGCATTGCTGATCGAGGTTGATCAGGTGCCCGACTGCGACTTCTGGAATGTGCAGATCAACAACTACTGGATGGAGTCGCTCGACTACCGCTACCACCGCATCTGCCTGAACAAGCACTCGGCGCGCCTGGACGCCGATGGCCGCTTGCGCATGGTGCTCTGCGGCTTTGATCCCGGCCTGGAAAATTGGCTGGAAACCGCCAGCCATCCCCATGGCACCCTCTGCCTGCGCTGGGTGGGGGCAAAGCATCCCGTGCACCCGACCACTCGCGTAGTCAAACGCAATGAGTTGAAGGAGCTTGTGCGATGAGCGCCAATGATTTCGCCCTTGATGCCTTGCTGGCCGAAGCCAGCGCCCGTGCTGGGGGAATCGACGATTTCGGTCCCGGCGATTTTCGCCAGGGTCTGCTGGTACTGGCTGACGCCCTGAACAATGAAGCGAGCCTGTCGGCCCCCGGGCGGGGCCTGTTGCGCGAAAAACTGCTGGGGCAACTGGTCAACCGCCTGGTCATGGAGGATCACCTTCGGCGTCACCCGGAAATCCTCGATCAACCCATTGATGACCCGTTGGTGATCGTCGGCCTGCCGCGCACCGGCACCACGCTGCTGCAGCGCACGCTGGCGGTGGACCCGCAGTTCAGCAAGGCACAGTGGTGGGAAACCCGTTACCCCGCACCCTTGCCCGGTGAAACACTGGAGCAGCCCGTCAAGCGCATCGCCCGGGCACACGCCGAAGTCGCGGGAATGATCGAGTTCCTCCCGCAGCTGCTGGCCATCCACCCGTTGGACGCCGAGCAGCCCGATGAGGAGTTCATGCTCATGGAACACTCGTTCCTGTGCGCCATGGATTCCTACGTCAATGTGCCGAGCTATACCGCCTGGCTTGACGCCCAGGATCAGACCCAGGTGTATCAGTACCTCAAGCGAACCCTGCAGTTCCTGCAATGGCAGCAGGCTCGTCGTGGCATCGAGCCTGGCCGTCGCTGGTTGCTCAAAAGCCCGCAGCATCTGCATACCCTGGAGCTGCTGTTCGAGGTTTTTCCAAAAGCGCAGGTTGTCCTCACCCACCGCGAACCCGCCAAGACCATTCCTTCGCTGGCCAGCTTTATCCATACCCTCTGGTTGCTCTACAGCGACAAGGTCGATGCCGAGGCCGTAGGCGAGCAGTGGAACCGCCGTATGGCCCGTGCATTGCGCCATGCGATGGCGGTCCGCGAGCGTATGCCCAAGGAGCGCTTCCTTGATGTGCACTTCGAAGACACCGTGGCCGAGCCACAGGCTGTGGTCGACAGGATCTATCAATTTGCCGGCCTCGAATTGACGCCGCAGACCCGATCGGCCATGGGGCAATGGTTGCAGGCAAACGGCCGTGAAAAACGTGCGGTTCATCACTACAGTCCCGGCCAGTTCGGCCTCAGTGAAGCGATATTGCAACGCGACTATGCCGAGTATCGAGCCCGGCATATCCAGGCCTGAAACCTTCGCAGTTCATAACAATAAGAGGAGTTTCCCCATGCTGTTGAAAGACAAGGTCGTGATGGTCTCGGGTGTCGGCCCCGGGCTGGGTATCAAGTTGGCATTGGAAGCGGCGCGCGAAGGTGCGCGTGCCGTTGCCATCGGGGCGCGTGACAAGGGGCGCCTGCTGGAGGCACAACAACGTATCCTGGCGCTGACCGACACCTGCGAGGTGTTGTGCGTCCCCACGGACATTACCGATGTCGATGCCTGCAACCACTTCGCCGCAACCACCCTCGAACAATTCGGACGCATCGATGCGCTGATCAACAGCGCCTTCTCCCATGGTGGCTTCCAGGCCGTGGAGGAGGGCGACAACGCCCCCTTGCGCGAGGCCCTGGAAGTCAATCTGCTGGGCTCGTTGAACATGAGCCGCGCCGTGCTGGGGCCAATGCGCACCCAGGGCGCCGGCGCCATTGTCATGATCAATACCCTGGGCGTGCGCAAGCCCTATCAGGGCGGTGCCGCCTATGCCGCATCGAAAAGCGCATTGGCTGCAACAGTGCGCTATCTGGCGAGCGAGCAGGCGGTGCATGGCCTGCGGGTCAACGGCCTGGCGTGCGGCTGGATGTGGGGCGAACCGGTCCAGGCGCTGGTACGCCAGACCGCCGCCGCACGGGGCGTCAGTGAAAAACAGGTGCGTGCCGAATTCAGTGCCGGGATTCCGGGCGGGCGCATGCGCACCGATGACGAGTGCGCGCGGGCGGCGCTGTTCCTGGCATCGGACTACGCCAGTGCAATCAACGGTGCGCAACTGGATGCCAACGGCGGCGAAGTGATGCACTGAGGAACCTGACAGATGATTGATCACTGCGCTTTTAACGGCGATGCGGATGGCCTCTGTGCCCTGCAACAATTGCGTCTGGCCGGCGAACTGGAGCGCGAGGTGCGCTTGATCAGTGGGGTCAAGCGCGACATCGAACTGCTCAGCCGGGTCACGGCCGCTCATGGAGAGCGAGTCACTGTGCTGGACGTGGCCCACGAACAGAACCGCGAGCAGACGCAGCGTTTGCTCGACGCCGGTGCCAGGGTGCGTTACTTCGATCACCACTATGCCGGTGAACTGCCGCGACATCCGGCCTTCGAGTCATTTATCGACACCGCGGCCCACGTCTGCACCAGCATCCTGGTCGACAACTACCTCGCCGGACGCGAGCACCGCTGGGCGGTGGTCGCCGCGTTTGGCGATGGCCTGGCCGGTCCGGCGCGTACGTTGGCCGAACGGCACGGGTTGAACGCTGATGAAGTGGTGGCGCTGGAAGAGCTGGGCCAGTTGTTGAACTACAACGCCTACGGCGACAGCCTCGAGGACCTGCATTTCGATCCGTTGGCACTCGCCGGCGAACTGTTGCCTTACCGCAATCCAGTCGACTTCGTCCGCGACAGCTCCAGCTTCACGATCCTCAGAGAGGGGCATGCCGCGGACATGGCGGCCGCCGCAGACCTGACGCCATGGTGCGAGGGCCACGGCGCGCGGCTCTATCGCTTGCCGGCGCAACCATGGGCGCGCCGGGTCAGCGGGGTGCTGGCCAATCAACTGGCCGCTCAGGCTCCGCGACAGGCCATTGGCCTGCTCAGTGCCAGGGGCGATGGTGATTGGACGTTCAGCTTGCGTGTACCTGAAGGCGCTGAGCTGACGGCAGATGCGTTCTGCCGTCAGTTCGCTACGGGGGGAGGACGCAAGCGTGCGGCCGGGATCAACCGGTTGGCTGAGGCGGATCTGGCTGCGTTTGCAGATCGCTTGCTCGTGAGTTATCCGTGCAGAACTTGCTGAGAGCATCTTCTGGAGGGGTTTTACACCTGTTTCACGCAAACGCCCGATGCACCGCATTGGGCGTTTTGCATTTTAGCGATAGAAAAGAAATCGGGCGAACAGGGCACAGAGAGCGCTATTCAGATGTACGGAGTATTAGCCGGTGCCAGAGTACTTAAAGTTAAATCAACTAAATAGACGTTTAGTTGAGTTGTAACTAGAACGCAGATGTAATGTGTAGGGCAGCGAGGCACTTTCAGCTGAAAACAGCCAACCAAATCGTGTGCCCACCACAGGCCGGGTCTTCTGTAATTTGCTCAATGACGGTGAAACCATGGGTATTGAGCAATGCAGTGTACTCATCGTGATCCAGGCTGGCGTGATACAGCGTCTCACCCTCGAAAGTCCCCAACGCAATGCCGTGTGCGGGTCCGCTGGTAAACATCAGTGCCGCGCCAGGTTGGGCATGGGCCTGGAATATCGGAAACATTCGACGCTGATCCTCAGGCGTCAGATGAAAGAAACTGTCCCACGCCAGAATGCCTGCGTAACGTTGATCGAGCGCCAACTGACGCATATCGGCAATGCGCCAATCGTGCTGCGGGAAACGTTGCCGACACAAGCTGATCATTGCGCTGGATGAATCGATGCCGCATACAGCGTGTCCCACGCTGATCAGGTAACGCGCCATCGGTTCGGCGCAACCACAGCCAATGTCGAGAACCTGGCCATCGTCGGCAGGCATGGCCTGGCGAAAACGATCCAGCCATGATTGCTCGACGAGATGACGGGAACGAACTCGATCCCATGTGTGAGAGTGACGCTGGTAGAGATCGATGACCTGATGGGCTGCTTCATGCATGGAGAGAATCCTGGGGGGTGCGTTCCAGAGAGAACGCCTGGGTTTGAAATGTACGCGGGAGACGGCCTGAATGGAATATATGATACTACGCATAATGTATATTATGTTAAATCATGTATTAAGTCAGATAGGCTCAGCTCAAGGATTTGTAGTTTCCGCGCTATCGAGCACTTTGTAGATCTCGGCAACGACCTGCATCGTTGCGTCTTCGATCGTTCCTTCGTTACGGCACAAAACCCAGTCGTGATCTGCCATCGCTCGCTCGAACGCCTGGGTACACGCGATCTGTTCTTCCAGGTTATGGATCACGGTACTGCCCAACCCACGGGATCGTGCCGCTGCCCTTGCCCATGAAATATCAGGGTCGGTGACAACTCCCACATGCAGATCCGGCACTTGCACGCCTCGATCAATGTTCAACCGTAGAATCTCTGCAAACGGGATCATCCGGCGAAACGCAGCATCTGATGGGTACCAACGATCCATCAGGATAATGCTGCCCGGTGGCTGTTCCGGCAGCACGTGCCGGGAAATCCACCTACGGCTATCAGCAAAGCGCTCACAAACCTCCAACTCCAGATCCCTGTCGGGATTTCTGGCGAGTTCGTTAACGAGAGCCATTGTTTTCCCCCTGTAGGGATCGCTATTTCTCTCGCAAAGCCGGATTACTTTCTTGTTGTCTGCCCTCAGTGCCTTCGTGACGGCTTCCAGCAGTGTGGTTTTTCCGGTGCCCTTGGGCCCATCCAGAGAAACAAACCAAGGACGGTTCATTCTTCAAATGACGATTGATGGACGGTTTTTCCATGACTCAAATCGTGCAGTGGCATCTTTTTTCCGGAGCTTGTGAACAGGTATTGATGAGCATTCTAACCTGCGCTCCGGCTAACGAGCCGCAAAATCCAGGGTTACGGCAACCTCGGACAATCGCCTGCCCTCAGGCGTCCAAACCGAACGGGTCGTCTACGGAATGGCTCGGCTGGGTAAACCAGCGCGGGCCAGTGGCGGTCATGTAGAAATGATCTTCCAGGCGAATGCCGAACTCGCCCGGCACACAAATCATCGGCTCATTGGAGAAGCACATGCCCTCGGCCAGCGGCGTCTGGTCACCACGCACCAGGTAGGGCCCTTCGTGAATGTCCAGGCCTATGCCATGCCCGGTGCGGTGCGGCAGTCCGGGTAACTGGTAGTCCGGGCCGAGACCGGCGGCTTCCAGGCCTAGCCGTGCGGCGGCATCCACCACCTGGCAGGGTTCGCCCAGGCGGGCGGCGTCGAAGGCGGCCAGTTGGGCGGCCTTTTCCAGGTTCCACATGACGCGCTGGCGGTCGCTCGGGGTGCCGAACACGTAACTGCGAGTGATATCCGACTGGTAGCCGTGGAGCAGGCAGCCCGTGTCGATCAGCACCATGTCGCCGTCCTTGAGCACCTGCGCGTGCTTCACCCCATGGGGGAAGGCGCTGGCTTCGCCGAACAGCACAATGCAGAAGGTCGAACCTGGCGCGCCGACCTTGCAGTGCGCCTCGCGGATGAACTCGGCAACCTCGGTGGTGCTGATGCCTGCTCGCAGGATGCTGGCGGCAGCCTTGTGCACTTGCAGGGTCATGTCTTTGGCGCGCTGCATCAGCGCCAATTCTGTAGCGGACTTGTGATAGCGACACAGGTTTGTCACGCAAGAAGCGTCTACGAACTCGTAGCCCGATCCGAGGCGGCGGATGGCGTCGAACATGAAGAACGCCAGGGACGGGCACAGCCCCACTACTGCGTCGGCGGCGATGTCCATTCCAGCGAGCATGTCGAGCAGCAGGCGGTAGGGACTCTCGTGCTCATGCCAACCATGGATGACCCCATCCACCTCGCGCAAGTCGCGGATGGTGCCCTCTTCGAAGGCCGGGGCGATATAGGCCAGCGGGCCGTTGGCGGGAAGTACGGCGCCGACCATGCGTTCGCTCGGGCTCCACTTCACCCCGGTGAAGTAGTACAGGTTGCTGCCAGCGTTCAGGTAGAGGGCGGCGATGCCCTGCTCTCGCATCAGGCCCTGGGCCTTGGCAATGCGTGACTGGTATTCGTCGAGGCCGATGGGCTGCATGCCCGCGGTCATCTTCGTCAGGCCGGCCAGCGCCTGTTCCGGAGTTTTGCCACCTACACCCACAGTCATCTCGTTCTCCCGAATTATGTTTCAGTGCTTGAAATTTAAGTCAGGCTTAAATCATCGTCAACGCATATTTTCAGTGACACTTAATTTCAGTGAGGCGAAAAGCCTTTTCTGCAGTGCGCCGCCCGCTATACTGGCGCCTTTCAGAATACGAGCCACGCCAATGACCGTAGAACAGATCGGGGAACGGTTGCGCCGCCACCGCCGCGCCGCCAACAAGACCCTGAACCAAGTCGCCACTGAAACAGGTCTCACAGCCAGCTTCCTGTCCCAGGCGGAGCGTAACCTCACTGGCGTGTCCATCTCTTCGCTGGCGAGAATCGCAAGTGCCTTGGGCGTTCCGCTCAACACCCTGTTCGACCAGCCCGCCCAGCCGCAGCCCGACTCCCATCAGGGCCAGCGCGTGCGGTACTCCATCGGCAGCCAGCCGCTGGTCTACGAGCGCCTGTCCAGCAACTTCCCCGGCAACCTGATCAACGCGATGAAGATGACCATGGCGGTGGGCTACCAGTCCGAGCTCATCTCCCACGAAGGCGCAGAGTTTACCTATGTGCTCTCCGGGCAAATCGTCTACACCATCGAAGGCCATACCTACCCGCTCGGCCCGGGAGGATCGGTGCATTTCGATTCCACCAAACAGCATTCCATCGCCAACTCTGGCGACGATGTTGCCGAAGTGCTGGTCGTCACCACCATGGGCGGCCTGCTCGACGACCATCCCACGGCCTGACCGCTCGCGCTCAAAAAGTAAGTACCACTGAATTTAAGTTGTATTTAATTTTAGAATCACTTAAGTTTTGCCTCGGCCGGTGGCGGCGCGAGCATCCCTCTCCCCCCCTTCAGCGCTAGCGCCCGAGCCAGGATGTCGGCCTTCGGCTCCCCGTTCGCAAATGACGGGCAGCCTGCATTCCGTAAAGCCGCAGGATCAGGTGCATCCCCCCAGGAATGGACTACCTGATCTGCCGCCCTCAAAAATAACAACAATGAGGTTCGCATGCGCAAAACAACCACGCTCAAGACCATGATTGCCGCAGGCCTGATCTTCGGTTCCGGCTTCACCCACGCCGCCAGCAACCTGGTGTTCTGCTCCGAAGGCAGCCCGGCGGGTTTCGACCCAGGCCAATACACCACGGGAACCGACTTCGACGCCTCAGCCGAAACCGTGTTCAACCGTCTCTCGCAGTTCGAACGTGGCGGCACCAAGGTCATCCCGGGCCTGGCAACCCGCTGGGACGTTGCTCCCGATGGCCTGACCTACACCTTCCACCTGCGGGACGGGGTCAAGTTCCACACCACCGACTACTTCAAGCCGACCCGCGACTTCAACGCCGACGACGTGCTGTTCACCTTCGACCGCATGCTCGACAAGGACATGCCGTTCCGCAAGGCCTACCCCACCGAATTCCCCTACTTCACCGACATGGGGATGAACGAAAACATCACCAAGGTCGAAAAAGTCGACGACCATACCGTCAAGTTCACCCTCAAGGGTGTCGACGCAGCCTTCATCCAGAACCTGGCCATGAGCTTCGCCTCGATCCAGTCGGCCGAATACGCCGACCAGTTGCTCAAGGAAGGCAAGGCCCAGGACATCAACCAAAAGCCGATCGGCACTGGCCCGTTCGTGTTCAGCAAGTACCAGAAAGACGCCCAGATTCGCTACAAGGGCAACAAGGATTACTGGAAGCCTGAAGACGTGAAGATCGACAATCTGATCTTCGCCATCACCACCGACGCCTCGGTGCGCATGCAAAAGCTGAAAAAGAACGAATGCCAGATCACCTCCTTCCCGCGCCCGGCCGATATCAAGCCGCTGCAGGAAGACAAGCAGCTCAAGATGCCTAGTCAACCAGGCTTCAACCTTGGCTATATCGCCTACAACTTCACCCACAAACCGTTCGACAAGCTCGAAGTACGCCAGGCGCTGGACATGGCGGTAAACAAGAAAGCCATCATCGAAGCCGTTTACCAGGGCGCCGGCCAGTTGGCCGTCAACGGCCTGCCGCCGACCCAGTGGTCCTACGACGAGACCATCAAGGACGCCGCCTACAACCCGGAGAAGGCCAAGGAGTTGCTGAAGGCTGCAGGCGTGAAAGAAGGCACGCAAATCACCCTCTGGGCCATGCCGGTGCAGCGCCCCTACAATCCCAACGCCAGGCTGATGGCTGAAATGCTCCAGGCCGACTGGGCCAAAATCGGCATCAAGGCCAACATCGTCAGCTACGAATGGGGCGAGTACATCAAGCGCGCCCACGCCGGCGAGCACGACGCCATGCTGATCGGCTTCACTGGCGACAACGGTGACCCGGACAACTGGCTGGGCACCCTCTACAGCTGCAACGCCGTCAACGGCAACAACTTCTCCAAGTGGTGCGATGCTGGCTACGACAAACTGGTGAACGCCGCCGAGGCCACGGCCGATGTGGAACAGCGCACCGCGCTGTACAAAGAAGCGCAACATGTCCTCAAAGCGCAGGTGCCGATGACCCCGATCGCCCACTCCACGGTGTACCAGCCGATGCGCGCCAGTGTGAAGGACTTCCAGATCAGCCCCTTCGGACTCAGCAGCTTCTACGGCGTCTCCAACGAACAGTGAGCGACAGGGGCCGGCCAAGCCGGCCCCTTCGCCTTCCTCGAGCCGGCGCCAGACCGGCGAGGACTGTCTCACCCGCCACAACGAAAAAAACCAGGTACCACACCGGGAAACGTCGAGCCGGAGCCTTTACCTGCGCGGCGTGAACTGCTGTGAACGGTCAGCGCGCTGTCCGCCATTACAAAAACAATAAGGAGTGATAAGCCCAAATGCTGAGTTTTATTGCCCGCCGACTGGGGTTACTGATCCCCACGTTTTTCGGCATCACCTTGCTGACATTCGCGTTGATTCGCATGATCCCTGGCGACCCCGTGGAAGTCATGATGGGCGAACGCAGAGTCG